>NZ_JBLRDT010000050.1:0-15881 GCF_057512245.1 Gryllotalpicola sp. CP2-P1 | reverse complement strand
CTGCCGTCGAGCGACTGGCCGGCCGACGACGCGGTGCGCAACGCGCTGCGCGAGGCCGCCCGGAACATCTCGAGGGAGCTCGGCGCGACCCGCTGGCCGAACTAGTTCCCGTTCCGGACGCGTGCGCCCGCGGCCGCGGGCGCAGCTGACCGGAACGGGAACTAGTCGCTGCAGGTGCGGGCTACTTCACGTCCTCGTCGACCCAGTCGAAGGTCTTCGTGACGGCCTTCTTCCACTGGCGCAGCTGACGCTCGCGCTCCTCGGCGTCGAGCTGCGGCTCCCAGCGCTTGTCCTCCTGCCAGTTGGCGCGCAGGTCGTCGAGATTCGACCAGAACCCGACCGCGAGCCCTGCGGCATAGGCGGCGCCGAGCGCGGTCGTCTCGGCGACAACCGGGCGCACGACGGGCACGCCGAGGATGTCGGCCTGGAACTGCATCAGGAGGTCGTTCTGCGTCATGCCGCCGTCGACCTTGAGCTCTTCGAGGTCGACGCCCGAGTCGGCGTTGACCGCGTCGAGCACCTCGCGGGTCTGGAAGGCGGTCGCCTCGAGCACGGCGCGCGCGATGTGCCCCTTGTTGACGAAGCGGGTGAGGCCGACGAGCGCACCGCGGGCGTCCGAGCGCCAGTACGGCGCGAACAGACCGGAGAAGGCCGGCACGAAGTACGCCCCGCCGTTGTCGTCGACGGTCGCGGCGAGCTGCTCGATCTCGGGGGCGGAGGAGATGATGCCCAGGTTGTCGCGCAGCCACTGCACGAGCGATCCGGTGACCGCGATCGAGCCCTCGAGCGCGTAGTGCGGCTTCTCGTCGCCCAGGCGATAGCCGACGGTCGTGAGCAGCCCGTTCTTCGAGCGCACGATCTCTTCGCCGGTCTGGAAGATCAGGAAGTTGCCGGTGCCGTAGGTGTTCTTCGACTCGCCGGGCGTGAACGCCGCCTGGCCGAAGGTCGCCGCCTGCTGGTCGCCCAGGATGCCGGCGATCGGCACCTCGCGCAGCAGGCTCGACGACTCGACCTGGCCGTAGACCTCCGACGAGCTCCTGATCTGGGGCAGCATCGAGCGCGGCACGCCGAACACCTCGAGGATGTCGTCGCGCCAGTCGAGCGTCTCGAGGTCCATGAACAGGGTGCGCGAGGCGTTCGTGACGTCGGTCACGTGCACCCCGCCGTCGACGCCCCCTGTCAGGTTCCACAGCACCCAGGCATCCGTGTTGCCGAACAGCAGGTCGCCCGCCTCGGCCTTCTCGCGCGCGCCCTCGACGTTGTCGAGGATCCACTTGATCTTGGTGCCCGAGAAGTAGGTCGCGAGCGGCAGGCCCACGATCTCCTTGAAACGATCGAGGCCGCCGTCGCCGGCGAGCTCATCGACGATGTTCTGCGTGCGGGTGTCCTGCCAGACGATGGCGTTGTAGACGGGCTTGCCCGTGTTCTTGTCCCACACGACCGCGGTCTCACGCTGGTTGGTGATGCCGACCGCCGCGATGTCGTGCCGGGTGATGTCGGCGCGCGAGAGCGCCATGCCGATCACCTCGCGCGTGTTGTTCCAGATCTCGAGCGGGTCGTGCTCGACCCAGCCCGCGCGCGGGAAGATCTGCTTGTGCTCGAGCTGGCCGGTCGAGACGATCGACCCCTTCTTGTCGAACACGATGGCGCGCGTGCTCGTGGTGCCCTGGTCGATGGCGATGACGTAGTCGCTCATGTGGGATTGACTCCTTTGTCTGGTGTGACTTCGTTGACGTTGACGGCGGATGCCTGAGCCGGCCGCCTGAGAGGGGGTGCGCTACTTCCCGAGCGCCGGAAGCAGGACGATCGAGAGCCACCCGGCGAGCAGGCCGCCGATGACGGGGCCCACGACGGGGACCCAGGCGTAGCTCCAGTTGCTGCTGCCCTTGCCCGGGATCGGCAGGATCGCGTGGATGATGCGGGGGCCGAGGTCACGAGCCGGGTTGATCGCATACCCCGTGGGGCCGCCGAGCGACGCGCCGATGCCGACGACGAGCAGCGCGACGGGCAGGGCGCCGAGGGCGGCCAGGCCGCCACCCGCGGTGTTGTGGCCGAAGGCGATGACGACGAAGACCAGCACGAAGGTGGCGATGACCTCGGTGACGACGTTCCACGCGTAGTTGCGGATGCCGGGGCCGGTCGAGAAGACCGCCAGCTTGTTGGCCGGGTCCTGCTCGAGCTCGTCGAAGTGCTTCTTGTATGCCAGCCAGCAGAGCACGGCGCCGATCATCGCGCCGATCATCTGGCCCAGGATGAACACGATGACCGACAGCGGGGTCACGTCGACCACCGCCCCCGGATTGCCGAAGGTCTTCGCGCCGCTCGCGACCAGGCCCAGCGTCACCGCCGGGTTGAGGTGCGCGCCGGAGGCGTACGCGGCCTCGACACCGGCGAAAACCGCGAGGCCCCAGCCGAAGTTGATCATCAGCGCGCCGCCGTTGAAGCCGTTCGTCTTGATGAGCACGACGTTGGCGACGACGCCCGTGCCCAGAAGCAGGAGCAGCGCCGTGCCGACGATCTCCGCCATGAAATCGATACCCAGATTGTCCACGTTGACCTTCCTCGGTGTTCTTGCCCGGCGGAGCCGGCGTGACGGCCCGGCGCGACGACTGTGTCGCGGGCCGCTGTTGGCACGCTAGCCAGGCCTTCGCGCACTCTTCAAGAACCGGCGGGTGCACATTCGTGCAATCTGCCGACTCTTCGGCCATGGCGAAGGCCGTTCGGGGCGCCTGGTCACGCGGCGGCGAGCCCGAGGTCGACGCCGTGCTGCTCGTACAGCTGCGTCGCGGCATCCTTCAGCTCGTCGTCGCGCCGCGCCTCGTCCCAGCCGAGCTCGGCGGCGACCACGCTCGCGATCTCGGTGACGCCCTCACCCGTCGCAAGACCGCGGAAGGCGATGCTCGTGCGCCGGGTCAGCACGTCGATGAGGTGCACGACCTGCTCCTCACGGGCGATGAAGGCGATCTCACCGCGGCTGTAGCCGGGCACCGACGCGAGCGGCTCATCCTCGGCGCCGACGGCCTCGATGATGCGCGCGGCCTTGGTGCCGTAGCGGTTGAGCAGCACCCGCGCGCGCTCGGCGCCGACGCCGCCCGCGTGCTCCGCACCCCAGGCCGCCTTGCCCTCTGGGGTCGTCGGGTAGTCGACGCCTCCGCCGATCGCGACGCCCTCGGTCGACCGACGCCGCGAGCGCCCGAGGCGGGCGAGCGTCTCGTCGGCGAGCTGCTGGCCGAGCGCGCGGAACGTCGTCCACTTGCCACCGACGAGGCTGAGGACCTTCGTGCCGCCGAGGCCGGGGATCGGGGAATCCACGATCCGGTAGTCGCGCGAGACGAAGCCGGGCTGCGTGTCGTCGTGTCGCGGCAGCGGCCGCACGCCGACGAAGCGGTAGATGATCTGCGAGCGGTCCACGGGGACGGACGGGAACACGTCCTTCACGAGGTCGAAGAAGTAGTCGATCTCGTCCTCGGTGACCTCGATCGGCTGTGTCATGTCCTGCTCGAGGTCGGTCGTGCCGATGATCACCTTGCCGTGCAGCGGGTAGACGAGCACGATGCGGCCGTCGCGGTGCTCGAAGAACAGCTCGCGGCCGGCGCAGGCGCGGAACAGCTCGGGGTTGTCGACGACGATGTGCGAGCCCTTCGTGCCGCCCATGAAGCGGGTGTCGGCGCCGAGCGCCTGGTTGGTCAGGTCGGTCCACGGGCCCGACGCGTTGACCACGACGTCTGCGGTGAAGTCGAACTGCTCGCCAGAGACGTTGTCGCGCAGCTGCACCTTGCCGTCGGCGGCGCCGGTGGCCTCGACGTAGTTCACGGCGCGGGCGCGCTCGCCGCCCGCCGTGACGCCGTCGAGCAGCACGTCGAGCGCGAGCCGCTCGGGGTTCACGAGCGAGCCGTCGTAGTAGGTCGCCGTGTACTTGACGTTCGGGTTGAGCTTGGGCAGCGCCTTGAGCGAGGCGCGCTTGCCGATGAAGCGGTGGCGCGGCACGACGCCGCCCCCGCGCGAGAACGAGTCGTAGATCGTCAGGCCGACCTTGATGAGCGCGGCGCCGCGCTCCTTGGGCTTGCCCTGCCTGTGGGTCAGCATCCGCAATGGCGCGGAGGTGATGCCCGAGAAGGTCGAGAAGATCGGGATCGTGGTGGGCAGCGGCTTCACGTAGTGCGGCGCGATGCGCAGCAGCCCGTTGCGCTCGTTCACGGATTCCTTGACGAGGCGGAACTCGCCGTTCTCGAGGTAGCGGATGCCGCCGTGGATCATGTGCGAGCTCGCGGCGGATGCCCCAGAGGCCCAGTCGCTGCGCTCGATCAGCACCACGTCGACGCCCTGCATGGCGAGATCGCGGAAGGTGCCGATGCCGTTGATGCCGCCGCCGATGATGAGGACCTCGGCGTGCGGGCGGGCCTTCAGCGCGGCGAGCTGCGGGCGCTCGGCGGAGTGGGCGGGAGAAGAAATGCTGCTGTTCTCTGTCACGGATTCACCTCTGCTATCTACTGTGGCGACTGCTTGCAGCATTGGGCGAAGCAGGAGAGGCTATTTGCACAAACGTGCACAACCCGGAGGTGCCCACGGACCGCAAGACACAGGAAGCGCTGACGGCCGCCAACCTGTACTACCTGCAGGACCTCACGATGGAGGCCATCGCCGACGAGATGCACACCTCGCGGTCATCCGTCTCGCGCCTGCTCAGCTATGCGCGCCAGTCGGGCCTCGTCACGATCACGGTCCGCTCGCCCGAGGAATCCGTGCCCTCTCTGCAGAAGGAGGTCGACGAGCGCTTCGGCATCGCGAGCCTGATCGTGCCCGTGCCCGCCAATGTCAGCGAGATCGACCGGCTCGAGCGCGTCGCCATCGTCGCGGCGCGCTCGCTCGATCGGTTCATCGACTCGAGCATGACGGTCGGCATCGCGTGGGGGACGACGATCAGCGCGGTCTCGCGCCACCTCGTGCCGCGCAAGCTGCACAGCGTCGAGATCGTGCAGCTCAACGGCGCCGGCAACCAATACACGACCGGCGTGGTCTACGCGAGCGAGCTGCTGCGCCGCTTCGGTGAGGCGTTCTCTGCCGTCACTCACGAGTTCCCCGTGCCCGCGCTGTTCGACCACCCGCGCACGCGCGAGCTGATGTGGCAGGAGCGCAGCATCCGGCACATCCTCGAGATCCAGCACCGCATGGAGGTCGCGGTGTTCGGGCTCGGCGCACCCTTCTCAGACGTGCCCGGCCACGTCTACTCGGGCGGCTACCTGAACGCCGCCGACTACAAGGCGCTGGATGCCGCGAAGGTCGTCGGCGACATCGCGACGGTGTTCTTCCGCGAAGACGGCACCTGGAACGACATCCCCCTCAACCGCCGCGCGAGCGGGCCCGACGTCAGCCTCATCAAGCGCACCGCGCGGCGCGTGTGCATCGTCGCGGGGCGGTCGAAGGTGCGGAGCCTGCACGGCGCACTCAACGCGGGGCTGATCACCGACCTCATCATCGACGAGGCGACCGCCTTCGCTCTGCTGCAGGAGATCGGCGGCTGATCGCGCCCGCTGAGCGCGCCCTCTGAGCGCGCCGGAATCATGCGGATGCATGGTTGTGCGACATTTGTCGCAATACCCCCTTTTCTGGGGCCAGCTCCTCCCGTACCCTGAAGGTGCCGTGTCGGATGGCTCGTCGACTCCATGTGGGGAGGCAAGCGGCGACGCGTTCCCGATGCAGGCGTGCAAGGGGCCTGGTGGAAGGTGTTCGGGTCACCTTCCCCCAGGCCCTTCTCTTGTGCTCGCGCACCTTTGCACGCGTCGTTGCATGCAAGGCGTAGACTCGAGGGATGAGCGCTGCTTCCCCCGCCCCAGACCCCGGCTCCGCCGCCGATCGGGCATACGAGTACACGAAGGACGCGATCATCCGCGGCGAGCTCGAATCGGGCGCGATGATCAGCGAGAGCCTCGTCTGCCAGGCACTCGGCATCAGCCGCACCCCCGTGCACGAGGCGTTCCTCAGGCTCGACACCGAGGGCTTCCTGACGCTGGCGTCGCGCAAGGGCGCGATCGTGCGCCCGATGTCGCCGCAGGAGTCGCTCGATGTGCTCGAGATGCGCGAGGCGGTGGAATCCTCCGCCGCCGCGCGCGTGATCGCCGAGGGCCGCTCCGCCGAGCTGAGCGAGACCCTGCAGTCCCTGCTCACCCAGCAGGAAGAGGCGCTGCAGGCGGGCGACCTCGACCGCTACGCCACCGCCGACGACGACTTCCACACCGCGGTCGTCGCCGCGTCCCGGAATCCGATCGCCATCCACTTCGCCCGCATGCTGCACGACCGGCAGCACCGGCTGCGACACCAGCTCTACCGCGTCGCGCCCGAGCAGATCGAGACCGGCCTCGCCCAGCACCGCCGCATGGCCGAGGCGCTGGCCGCAGGCGACGCCGCGGCGTACCGCACGGCGCTCTTCGAACACGTGTCGCTGCATCGGGGCGCGCTGTGAGCACGGGAGTCATCGACGTCACCTCGGCGGCGCACGCGGATGCCGCGCCGGCGCGGCGCCGGCGCGCCTGGCTCGCGCTGTGGGGCGCCGTGCTCGTGTGCTCGTGGGGCGGCAACCAGTTCAGCCCGCTGCTCCTGATGTACGAGAACCGCGACCACTACTCGGCGCTCACGGTGAACGCCTTCCTCGGCGTCTACGTTCTCGGGCTCGCCCCCGCGCTGCTCGTCTCGGGATCGCTCTCTGACCGGCACGGGCGCCGACCCGTCATGCTCGTGGGCCTCGCGGCGGCGATCGCGGGAAGCGCGCTGCTCGCGTTCGGGCCGTTGGGCGCGGGATTCCTCGCCGCCGGCCGCCTGCTCTCAGGGGTGACTGTGGGCGTGGCGATGGCGGTCGGCAACGCCTGGATCAAGGAGCTCTCGAGCCCGCCCTACGACGGCGCGGATGCCGGCGCGGGGGCCCGGCGCGGGTCACTCGCCTTCACGGTCGGCTCGGGCGGCGGCGCCGTGGTCGCGGGGCTCCTCGCCCAGTGGGGCCCGCTGCCCGAGGTGCTGCCCTTCCTGCTGCACATCGCGGCGTGTCTGCCGTTCGTCTTCATCGTCGCCCGCCTTCCCGAGACGCAGCGCGCCGGCGGGCTGCCCGGGCCGTGGTGGCGGCAGCTCGCGATTCCGAGCGCGGGGCACCGCCGGTTCCTGCGCGTCGTCGCGATCGCCGCGCCGTGGATCTTCGCCGCGGCCGGCATCGGCTACGGCTACCTTCCGACGGCGCTGCGCACGGCGACCGGCTCGTGGGGGCTGGTCTTCGCCACCGCCGCGACCGCGGTCGCCCTCGGGGTGTCGAGCCTCATGCAGCCGATCGCGAAGCGCCTGCATTCCGTCGACTCCGCCCGCGGGCTCGCGAGCGCGGTCGGCCTCATCGTGATCGGGATCGCGGCCGTCGGCGTGGCCATCTGGCAGCAGTCCATCTGGATCGGCCTTGCGGCGAACCTCGTGCTCGGCGCCGGCATCGGGGTCGCGCTCGTGTCGGGGCTGCTCGAGGTGCAGGCGATCGCCGGCGCGAAGGACCTCGCGGGCCTCACCGGCGTCTTCTATGCGATCGCGTACGTGGGATTCCTCGCACCGGCCGTCATCGCCGCGATCGCGGCCGTCGCGCCCGCCCTCGCGATCCTCGCCGTCGTCGTCGCGCTCGGCCTCGCGAGCTGGGTCATGATCGCGGCCGCGTCGCGGAAGCACCTGCCCACGCACTGACAGCCTGCGCGGCGCGACTCAGTTCTGCGGGAAGCCGAGGTTGATGCCGCCGTGGCTCGGGTCGAGCCAGCGGCTGGTGACGGCCTTGAGCTGGGTGAAGAACTTCACGCCCTCTGCCCCGTGCGCCTTCGTGTCGCCGAACAGCGAGTCCTTCCAACCGCCGAACGAGAAGGTCGCAACCGGCACCGGGATCGGCACGTTGATGCCGATCATGCCGACCTGCACCTCGCGCTGGAAGCGCCGTGCCGCGCCGCCGTCGTTCGTGAAGATCGCCGTGCCGTTGCCGAAGGCGCCCGAGTTGATCAGCTCGACGCCCGCCTCATAGCTCGACACGCGCACGACCGACAGCACCGGGCCGAAGATCTCCTCCCGATAGACGCGAGAGCTCGTCGGGACCTTGTCGATGAGGGTCGGCCCGAGCCAGAATCCGCTCGCCTCGCCATCGACCTCGACGTCGCGGCCGTCCACGACGACGCTCGCCCCGTCGGCCACTGCGATGTCGATGTAGGAGGCCACCTTGTCGCGGTGCTCGCGCGTGACGAGCGGGCCCATGTCGCAGCCGCGGCGGCCGTCGCCGATCTTCAGCGTCGCGATGCGCTCGCTGATCTTCTCGACCAGGGCGTCGGCCACCGGCTCGACCGCCACGACGACCGAGATCGCCATGCACCGCTCCCCCGCAGAGCCGAACCCGGCGTTCACGGCGCTGTCTGCGGTGAGGTCGAGGTCGGCATCGGGCAGCACCAGCATGTGGTTCTTCGCCCCGCCGAGCGCCTGCACCCGCTTGCCGTTCCTCGTGCCGTTCTCATAGACGTAGCGCGCGATCGGCGTCGACCCGACGAACGAGATCGAACGCACGTCGGGGTGCTCGAGCAGCCCGTCGACCGCCACCTTGTCGCCGTTCAGCACGTTGAAGACCCCGTCGGGAAGGCCCGCCTCACGCCACAGCTGCGCGAGCCAGAGCGCGGCGCTCGGATCCTTCTCGCTGGGCTTCAGCACCACCGTGTTGCCCGCAGCGATCGCGATCGGGAAGAACCAGGCGGGCACCATCGCCGGGAAGTTGAACGGCGAGATGATGCCGACGACGCCGAGCGGCTGCCGGATCGAATAGACGTCGATGCCGGTGGATGCCTGCTCGCTGAACTCGCCCTTGAGATGATGCGCGAGACCGCACGCGAACTCCACGACCTCTTGACCGCGGCTGATCTCGCCGAGCGCGTCGGAGAGCACCTTGCCGTGCTCGCTCGTGATGATCTCGGCGAGCTCCTGCTTCCGCGCGTCGAGCAGCTCGCGGAACCGGAAGACCACCGCCTGCCGCCGGGCGAGCGAGGTGTCGGCCCATGCGGGGAACGCCGCCTTCGCACTCGCGACCGCCGCATCGACCTCGGCGCCGTCGGCGAGCGCGACCCGCTTCGTCGCGACGCCGAGAGCGGGGTCGTACACCGGCGCCGTGCGGCCGCTGCTCGACGCGTAGTCGGCTCCGTCGATCCAGTGCCCGACGATGGGCAGGGTGGCTTCAGCTTCCGTCATGAGACGAAGGTTACGACCTGGGACGTGACGGTTGCGTTTCGTGGGCGATGATCGTGAGGCATCCGTCATTCACCAACGTGCAGGAGACGACATGACCGGCTACCTCGACAGCGACGACAAGAAGTACACCCGCGTCTACAAGGAGCAGACGCCCGACATCCTCAAGGCGTTCGCCGACTTCGACAACGCCGTCTTCGCCGCAGAGGGGCGCGAGATCCCCCTCAAGTACCGCGAGCTGATCGCGCTCGGCGTCGCCCTAACGACGCAGTGCACGTATTGCATCGACGGGCACTCGAACAACGCGGTCAAGGCCGGCGCCACCGAGGCAGAGCTGGCGGAGGCCGCGTGGGTCGCCGCGGCGATCCGGGCGGGCGGGTCGTACGCGCACGGGCGCCTCGCGTTCAAGCTCACGGAGGGCGCGCACCAGCACTGACCGAAGCCGACACACAGCTGTTACACAACGGCGCCCCCGAATCCACTAGCGTCACTTCCCATCTGCGTGCCCCGCCTGGGGCACAACTCGGAACTCGCACCCGAGACCTAAGAGGAGAAGTGAATGAATCCACGGTCCGCACGCCGCTGGAGAACACTCGTGACCGGCGTGGCGTCATGCGCGGTCCTGGTGTCCCTCGGCATGTCCGCACCCGGCCTCGCGGCCACGGGCGCACCCGCGGCGCCCGTCGCCACCCCGCACGCGGACGCCGCGAAGCTGAAGCTCGCGCCTGAGCTGCAGTCGGCGCCCGGCACGAAGCGCAGCACGGTCTTCGTGCAGCTCTCGGGCGACGGAGCCGTCGATGCCGGCACGGCCGGAGCCGCGAAGACGCGGCGCAGCGACGTGAGCAAGGCGGCCGGGGCCGCGTTCGCCGCGGCGAAGGCGAAGGATGCCAAGGCCGCGCAGCTGTTCACCGTGAGCAACGCCGTTCCGGGCTTCGCCGTCACGGCCGACAGCGCCGGCATCGACGCCATCGCGGCGCGCACGGACGTCGTGAAGATCACGCCGCTCACGCCGAAGACGCTCGAGAACGCCAGCACCGCACAGCTCACCAAGGCGGTGAACGAGTGGCAGGCCGGCAACCTCGGCAAGAGCGTCAAGGTCGGCATCATCGACACCGGTGTCGACTACACGCACGCCGACTTCGGCGGCGCGGGCACTGTCGCCGCATGGGACGCCGCCCACGCCGACTCGGCCGGCGCATTCACCCCGACCGCGAAGGTCGTCGGCGGCTACGACTTCGTGGGCGACGACTACGACGCGAATCCGCAGAACGCGACCTATCAGCCGATTCCGCACCCCGACACGAACCCCCTCGACTGCAACAGCCACGGCACGCACGTCGCCGGCACGATCGGCGGCTACGGCGTGAACGCCGACGGCTCGACGTTCCGCGGGGACTACGGCTCGCTCACGAGCGACGACCTCTACGACATGAAGGTCGGCCCGGGCATGGCGCCGCTCGCGTCGCTGTACGCGCTCAAGGTGTTCGGCTGCGCCGGCTCGACCGACGAGGTCATTCCCGCGCTCGACTGGGCGCTCGACCCGAACGGCGACGGCGACTTCTCCGACCACCTCGACATCGTGAACATGTCGCTCGGCTCGGATTACGCGCCGGCCGACGACCCTGAGAACGCGGTCATCGACACCCTCGCCGCACACGGCGTGCTGCCCGTCATCGCGATGGGCAACGCGGGCGACATCACGGATGCCGGCGGGTCGCCGGGCAACGCGGTGCGCTCCGTCGCCGTCGCGTCGACCGTCGATGCGTACCAGCTTCGCGACGGCATCAAGGTGAACGCACCCGCGGACCTCGCGGGCACCGCCGACGGCCAGTTCTCGATCGCCTACCCGTGGCTCGGCTCGTCGCCGGTGACCGCGCAGGTGGTAGCGAGCCCCGCCGACAACGCCGACGGCTGCGCCGCCTACAGCGCGGCCGACGCGGCAGCCATCGCCGGCAAGATCGTCTGGCAGTACTGGGACGACAACGACTCGACCCGCGCCTGCGGCTCGGCTGCGCGCGGGGCCAATGCCGCCGCGGCCGGCGCTGTCGGGGCGATCTTCACCTCGCAGCTCGACGTCTTCGCGGCGGGCATCACGGGCGACCCGACGATCCCGATCATCCAGCTGCCGAAGGCCCAGACGGACCGACTTCAGCCGGCCGTCGACGCCGGAACGCTGAACGTGACGTTCGACCCGGCGCTGCAGGCATCCGTTCAGTCGGTCACGCCGGCCATCTCGGACACGCTCAGCTCCTTCAGCTCGCGCGGCACGCACGGATCGATCGGCGTCGTGAAGCCCGACCTGGCCGCCCCGGGCGACACCATCGCCTCGGCCGGAATGGGTTCGGGCAGCGGCGTGCTCGTCGACTCGGGCACCTCGATGGCCACCCCGAATGTCGCGGGCATCGCGGCCCTCGTCAAGGTCGCGCACCCGAAGTGGACGACCGAGCAGCTCAAGGCCGACCTGATGAACACGGCGGGCCACGACGTGTACGCGGGCGACGGTCAGACGGGCCCGATCTACGGACCCGCCCGCGTCGGTGCCGGGCGAGTGGACGCGGAGGCCGCCGTCGACAACGACTTGCTCGTCTACGACAAGGACACCGCCGGCGCGGTCTCTGCCTCGTTCGGTGTCATCGCGGCGCCGGTCACGAGCAAGACGGTCACGCAGAAGCGCACGCTCACGGTGCAGAACACGGGCCGGTCGGCCAAGACCGTCTCGCTCTCGTACGAGGCGATCACGGCCGAGCCCGGGGTGCGCTACACGGTGTCGCCGTCGCGTCTCACCGTCGGCGCAGGTCGCTCGGCGACCGCCACTGTCACGGTGACCGTCACGCCGAGCCAGCTGAAGAAGACGATCGACCCGACCCAGGACCCTGAGGCCGGGATCGGCGTGCCGCGCTCCTTCGTCTCCGATGCGTCGGGCCGCGTGCTCGTCGCCGAGGCCGGGAAGACGGCGCTGCGCGTTCCCGTCTACGCGGCGGCCAAGCCGACCTCGGCCACCTCGACCAAGGTCGTGACCTCGGGGAGGGGCTCGTCGGCGACGTCGTCGTTCGCGATCTCGGGCCGCGGCTTCGACCAGGGCTCGGGCATCGAGAAGTTCCAGTCGCTGGCATCCGTTCTCACGCTGGGCGCGACGAGCCCGCGCGAGTCGGCGTGCACCGACACGCAGACGAGCGGATGCCTCGGCGTGCCGTCGGACGGCGCGGGTGACCTGCGCTACGTCGGTGCCGGGTCGTCGCCCTCGGCGAGCGGTTCGTATGCGGACGGCTGGCTCTACTTCGGCGTGAACACGTGGGGCCAGGGGGCAACCATCGGCCACGACGTCGTCCCCTACGTCGACATCGACACGACCGGCGACGGCGTGCCCGACTACGAGGTGGCGGCGCTGTACTACGACTCGACCGACGTTCCCGTCGCCGAGCTGTTCGACTACGCCACCGGCGCACTGGTCGACATCGAGCCGATCAACGTGAACTGGGGCGACGTCGACACCAACGAGTACGACACCGACACCCTGCTGATTCCGGTGTGGCCGGCCGCGATCGGTGTGACGGACGACGCGACGTCGTTCCCGATCACCTACGCGGTCGGAACGGCGGGCAGCTACACGAGCGGCGACATCGACCGCTCGGCCGCCGTCACCTACGACGTCGTCGACCCGGCCGTGTCGGTGACCTCGCCGCTCTACGCCGACCAGGCCGGCACGTCGATCCCGTTCCGGCTCGGCGCGGACGCTACCTCGGCAACCAAGGCGCTCGTGCTGCACCTGCACGGCGCCCCGGGCAAGCGCGCCGAGGTGGTGAGCCTGAGCGGCGGCTCGCACAAGCCGACCCCGCCGGGCAAGAAGCACGGCAAGGGCTCGCTGCCGCCGCACAGCAAGTGGGGGTACCCGCACTTCGGTGGCGGCCACTCGCGCGGCTAGGTGATTCGCCGGCCGCCTGACACGATGGGCGGCCGGCGCGGCGGGCCTCGGACTCCAGGAGTCCGAGGCCCGTCGCCATGTGCCCGGCGCCGCGCCGAGACGACCCGTGATGAGGCATCCGGCACGGATTCGCGCATCTGGGGTCGTCTCGCCGCCGCAAGGCACCCCGAGACGACCCCAACCGCCGGAACCCCACCCCAGAACCACACTTCGGGTCGTCTCACCGCCGGAAGGCACCCCGAGACGACCCCAACCGCCGCAATCCCACCCCAGAACCGCACCTCGGGTCGTCTCGCGGCCCGGGACCAGGGGGGAGGATTTCTGTCGCGCCGGGCGCGGCCGCGGCATCCGCTCAGCCCCGCCAGCCGTTGGCGACGAGCGCCGCGCGCACCATGCGCTCGACGTCCTCGGCCGTGTGGTGCCGGCGAATGCGCACGATGGTCCAGCCGAGCCGCGACAGGGTGTTGAACCGGTCGACGTCGATGATCGACTGCGCGTCGGCGTGCCAGCGCTCGCCCTCGTACTCGACGAGGGTCATGTACTCGTCGTACACGAGGTCGCCGATCGCCACCCGCTTCCCGCGCGCGTCGTAGATGTCGCGATTCCGCGCCGGTTCGGGCAGCCCGGCGCGCAGCAGCACGAGTCGGACCCAGGTCTCCTTCGGCGACCACACGTTCTCGCGCAGCTGCGGCAGCGCTTCACGCAGCAGGCGGGCGCCCCGTCGGCCGCCGTGCGCGCGCACCACCTGCTCGAGTCGCTCACGAGAGGCGAGCCGCACCGGCTGGTCGGAGATGATTCGGTCACCGGCCTGGATCAGCTCGTCGAGCGTCAGCACCGTCGCAAGCTCGCACCACAGCTCGGCGGGCTCGCGAACCTCGTGCCCGTTGAAGTTCCGGGTCGCGGCGCCGGGTGCGCAGTGGCCCCGAACGTGTCTGCCGCGAGGGCGCAGCTTGGGTGTCGGCGCGCTGACGTGGACCTCGAGCACCTCGAGGCGCCGCGGAACGGGAATCCCCAGAATGCGCGCTGCGGTCGCGCCGCTGAAGAACCACCCCTTCGGCAGCGTCGCGCGGTAGGCCTGGCACAGGATCCAGAACTTCCGCTCGGGCGATGCCTCGCGAAGCAGCGCAAGCGGCACGCGCACCGCCCGGAACGTCGCCGTCAGGTCGCGAGCGCGCAGCCGCCCGCGTGGGATGCCGTGCGCATCGGCCTGGTGAACAGAGAACGGGGCCGCCTCAAGCGCAGGCGGCAGCGGCGTCGGATTTCGCATGCCGGCGAGTGTCGCCGAGCACCTCGGTGCACCCATGAGCGCCTGGGGCGAATCGTGCACAGGGTGGGCAGCTCGCGGTCTGTGCTGGGGAAGATCACTCCGTCTGCCCGCGGCGGAGCAGCCAGTCGACGGTTCCACGCGCGGTCTCGTGCAGGGTGCGGCCCCTGCGCCACTCGCGCCAGGTGAGCCAGATGATCACGGCGTCGAGCGCGGTGAGGATGCCCACGCCGGCCCCTGGAGCCGTGAACAGCTCATAGACCTGGAAGACCAGGAACAGCACCAGCACCAGGAGCGCCCAGGGGTACACGCGGCGCGAGCCGAGCAGGAGCGCGATGACGACCGCGAGCTTCACCGCGCCGTGCACCAGCAGGTAGGCGGCGAGGAAGGCCGCCGCCGCGGAATCGAGCTGCGCCGCCCCGTGCAGCGCGCTGGTGGCGATCAGGTCGCCCGGGTCCTGCGCGAGCTCGTGCGCGAACAGCGCTCGTGTGGCGCCGAGGATCTGCCCAGGGGTGACGAACAGCAGGACTGCTCCGGCAGCGAACTCGAACAGCCCGTCGATGCCTTTGACCACGACGCCGATCAGGAAGACGAGGTCGAGCAGGCGCTCGCGCACGGGAGTCACCCGGCGGGTGCCCGCCTCTGTCACGCTCATGGGCCCAGCGTGCGGCGGTGCCTCCAAGATCCGGCTCAGAATTGCCGTATGGGTCGTCTCGCGGCCGCGAGCCCCCGCGAAACGACGCCAAGCGCGGGAACACGCCCCTGATTCGGCACCACGAGTCGTCTCGCGGCCGCGAGCCCCCGCGAAACGACCCCACGTGCGGGAATACGCCCCTGATTCGGCACCACGGGTCGTCTCGCGGCCGCGAGCCCCCGCGAGACGACCCCAAGCGCGGGAATACGCCCCTGATTCGGCACCACGGGTCGTCTCGCGCGCGCCGACCGGGCTACGACGCGCGAAGCGCGGCGAGCGCGTCGGCGAGGGTGCGGTCGCGGAAGCGGAAACCGCTCTCGATCAGCTTCGCGGGGACCTGCAGCTGGTCGGCGAGCAGCAGCTCGCGCGCAGCGTCGCCGAGCGCGAGCGTGAGCAGGGAAGCCGGCGCCGGCAGCCAGTACGGGCGCTTCTCGTCGCGCGCGATCGCGCGCACCAGCTCGCCCGCCGTCGCCGGAGTGGGCCCGGCGAGATTCACCGGCCCCTCGAGCCCGTGGTCGATCAGGTGAACGAGGGCGGATGCCTCATCATGCAGGCTGATCCAGGGCCAGTGCTGCCGACCGCTGCCCAGGGGGCCGGCCACGCCGAGCCTCGCGAGCAGGCGCAGCGGCTTCACGGCGCCGCCGTCGCCGATGACCACCCCGGTGCGAGCGAGAGCCACGCGGGTGCCGGGCTGAGCCGCGGCGAGCGCGGCCGCCTCCCAGCTGCGGACCACATCGGCGAGGAATCCCTCGCCCTCCTGCGACACCTCGGTC
>NZ_JBLRDT010000005.1:0-32757 GCF_057512245.1 Gryllotalpicola sp. CP2-P1 | reverse complement strand
CGTCCCCGCCGAGCGCGGCTGGCAGGGCCTCGTCCGGAAGGCCTCCTTCGGGCTGATCAACCCGGCACCCGGCGCCGCCGAGCTCGCCCGCCGCGAGGCGATCGCGAAAGTGCAGCGCACCTTCGCAGGCCCGCGCACGATCGTCGTCATCAACCCCAAGGGCGGCGCCCACAAGACCACCGCGACGATGATGCTCGCGGCGACCTTCGGCGAGCACCGGGGTGGCTACACACTCGCCTGGGACAACAACGAGACGCGGGGAACGCTCGGCTGGCGGGCGCGCCCGGCGGCGCACCACAACAGCGCCGTCAGCCTGCTGCACGACCTCGACCGCTTCGGCGACACCGGCTCGTCGCGCATCGGCGACCTCGACGACTACGTGCGCGCGCAGGGCTCGGCCCAGTTCGACGTGCTCGCGAGCGACGAGGACCCCAACGCCACGCAGCTGGTCGACGGCCATGCGTTCGACAGCCTGCACGGCACCCTGCAGCGCTTCTACCGCCTCATCGTCATCGACACCGGCAACAACATGCGCGCCCCGAACTGGCTCGCCGCCGTCGAAGCGGCCGACCAGCTCGTCATCGTGACGACCGTGCGCGAGGACACCGCGGCCAGCGCGGCGTGGCTCGTCGACGGGCTGCGCGAGAAGGGCCTCGACGACAAGATCGACAACGCCGTGACGGTGCTGTCGGCGACGACCGACTCGCCCGACCCGCAGCTCGCACGCCGGCTGCGCGGCCACTTCGGCTCGCTCACCCGCGCCGTGCTCGAGGTGCCGCACGACCCGGCCCTCGTCGACGGCGGCGCGATCAGCTACGAGCTGCTCTCGCGCGCCACGCGCGAGGCGTGGCTCACGGTCGCCGCCACGGTCTCCGACGGACTGTAGGCCCGGGCGGTCTCCGCACCCGCCCGCGGTGCCAGGATGGAGTCATGGCTCGAGTCGCGATCATCGGCGCACATGGCAAGATCGGTCAGGAGCTCATGCGCGAGCTCTATGACGCAGGTCACGACTTCGTCGGCATAGCGCGCGGTGAGGAGCACGCCGAGGACATCTTCCGCCTGGGCGGCGAGGGCGTCACGCTCGACCTCGAGGCGACCGACGCGGCGACGCTCGCCGCGGCCCTCGAGGGCTGCGATGCCGTGGTCTTCACGGCGGGCGCCGGCCCGAACAGCGGAGTCGAGCGCAAGCGCACCGTCGACTACGGGACGTCGGTGCTCTCTGCAGAGGCGGCGCAGGCCGCGGGCATCCGCCGTTTCATCCAGATCTCGGCGGCTGGCGTCGACGACCCGAGCACCAAGACCGTCGTGCCCGACCCGCAATGGGCCGCGTATGTCGATGCGAAGCGCGACGCCGACGCCCGGCTGCGCGAGTCGGGCCTCGACTGGACGATCCTGCGCCCCACCGCGCTCACGACCGCCGACGGGACGGGTCGCATCGAGCTCGCAGAGCACGTCGACCGTGCGAACGGGTCGATCCCCCGGGCCGACGTCGCCGCGACCGTCCTCGCCGTGCTGGAGAACCCGGGAACCATCGGTGAACAGTGGGAGCTCACCGGCGGCTCCACGCCCATAGACGAAGCGGTCTCGCGGCTAGTCTGAGTGCCATGACGTCGGCCGACAAGCCGTGGCTCGCGCACTACGCCCCCCGCGTGGCGCCTGAGATCCCGGCCGTGACAGAGTCCCTGCCCCGCCTGATCGAACGCACCGTCACGGACTTCCCCAACGCGGTCGCCCTCGACTTCCTCGGCGCCGAGACGCGCTATCGCGAGCTCGGCGAACAGATCGACCGCGCCGCAGAAGGTCTGCGGAAACTCGGAGTGAAGCGCGGTGATCGTGTCGCGCTGGTGCTGCCGAACTGCCCTGAGCACATCGTCGCGTTCTATGCGGTGCAGCGGCTCGGCGGCGTCGTCGTCGAGCACAACCCGCTCTACACCGACCGCGAACTGCGGCACCAGTTCGAAGACCACGGCGCGCGCTTCGCGATCGTGTGGCAGAAGATCGCTCAGAAGGTGCTCGATCTGCCCGACGACCTCGCGGTGGGCGTCGTCGTCTCGGTCGACATCACGCAGGGGCTCCCCGCGTCGAAGCGGTTCGCGATGAACCTTCCCGTGAAGGCCGCGCGCGAGGCGAAGGCGAAGATGTGGGGTCCGCTGCCCCGGGGCGCGATGCCCTGGGAGAAGCTGCTGAAGAACCGGCGCATCTCGCAGAAGGTGCCGCGGCCCGAGGCATCCGACCTCGCCGTCATCCAGTACACCAGCGGCACCACCGGCACACCCAAGGGCGCCATGCTCACGCATGCGAACCTGATCGCCAACGCGACCCAGTGCCAGGCCTGGATTCCCGACGTGAAGCGCGGCACCGGCATCGTCGTCTACGCGATGCTGCCCGTCTTCCACGCCTACGGGCTCACCCTCGGCCTGACCTTCGCGATGTCGATGGGCGCGCGGCTCGTGCTGTTCCCGGCCTTCGACCCCGACCTCGTTCTCGCGGCGCACAAGAGGCACCCGGCGACCTACCTGCCGGCGGTTCCGCCGATCATCGACCGGCTGCTCACGCGCGCGCAGGAGAAGAAGGTCTCGCTCGCAGGCATCACGCTCGGCGTCTCGGGCGGCATGGCGCTCGACGTCTCCCTGATCGAGAAGTGGGAGAGCGCGACGGGCGGATTCCTCGTCGAGGGCTATGGCCTGAGCGAGACGAGCCCGATCCTCATGATCAACCCGCTCACCGACGAGCGGCACGCCGGCAGCATCGGCCTTCCGGTCTCGAGCACCGACGCGAAGATCGTCTCGCGCGACGATCACGAGACCGAGCAGCCGCCGGGCGAGCCCGGCGAGCTGATGGTGCGCGGCCCGCAGGTGTTCTCGGGGTACTGGAAGCGCCCTGAAGAGACCGCGGCCGTGCTGCGCGACGGCTGGTTCCGCACGGGCGACATCGCGGTGATGGACGAGCGCGGGTTCTTCGAGATCGTCGACCGCATCAAAGAGCTGATCATCACCGGCGGTTTCAACGTCGCGCCGAGCGAGGTCGAAGAGGCCGTCGTCGCGCTCGAGGGCGTGCAGGACGCGGCCGCCGTCGGCCTGCCCGACCCGCACTCGGGCGAGAAGGTCGTCGCCGCCGTCGTGATGGCGCCGGGTGCGCCGTTCGACCCCGTGGCGATGCGCGCGGCCCTGCGCGAGAACCTCACGCCCTACAAGGTGCCGCGCGAGATCGTGCAGCTCGACGAGCTGCCCCGGAACATGATCGGCAAGGTGCTGCGCAAGAAGGTGCGCGAGCAGTTACTGCAGGGCGAAGACCAGCAGGCTTGACGTCGCCGTCGCAACAAGGCGGCCCGCGCCGTCGGTCAGGCGCCCTTCGGCGAAGGCGACCCGCGAGCCGGGCTTCGTGACGACGCCCTCGCACCGCAGCGGCCCGCTGCCGGCGACGATCGGCCGCAGGTAGCTGACCGAGATGTCGATCGAGGTGTAGCCCTGCCCCGGCTGCAGAGTGGTCTGGGCCGCGCAGCCGATCGCCGAGTCGAGCAGGGTGCACGCGAGGCCGCCGTGCACGGTGCCGATCGGGTTGTAGTGCTGCTCGCCCGGGCGGCACTCGAAGACCACCCGGCCCTCCTCGACCTCGGCCAGAGTGAACCCCATGAGCTTGGCGATCGGGGCCGGCGGGTAGGTGCCGTCGGCGAGGCCCTTCACGTAGTCGAGGCCGCTGACGGCGGGGATCTGAGCGGCGCCCGGGGCGGGGTCGTCCCACTCGATGGTGAGAGAGCGGCTCGGGACATCCGTGTCAGTCATGGGTCGAGCGTATGCCGCGTGCCAGCCTTAGCGCGTGAGTTCTTCCTCATCCTCCAACGACGACCGCCCGAGCAGCCTCGCCGCTCGTCGGATCGTCATCATGCTGCTCGGCGGCGCCGCTGCGGCGACCATCACCGGGCTCGTGAGCTCGTGGTGGTACGCCGGGGTCGTCGGCTGGATCGTCGCCTGCCTGATCTATGTCGCCTGGGTGTGGTTCCATCTCTGGCCGCTCGATGCCGCGGCGATGCGCTCGCACGCGACGCGCGAGGACCCGGGCATCTTCCTGAGCGACGTGCTGGTGATCGGCGCCAGCATCGCGTCACTGGCCGCGGTCGCGCTCATCCTCGTCCGCGCAGCCCACGACCCGGCCGCCCAGCGCGCGGCGATCGGCGGTGTCTCGGTGCTGAGCGTCGCACTGTCGTGGTTCCTCGTGCACACGCTGTACGCGCAGCGCTACGCGCGCGAGTACTACATGGTGCCGGCCGGCGGCATCGACTTCCCGACGCAGGACGGCGGCACCGACGACGAGCCCGTGTTCAGCGACTTCGCTTACACGGCGTTCGATCTCGGCATGACCTATCAGATCTCGGACACCGCGGTGCGCACCACGCGGCTGCGGCGCATCGTGCTGCGCCACACCCTGCTGTCCTACCTCTTCGGCACCGTGATCCTGGCCTCGACGATCAATCTCGTCGTGAGCCTCGGCACCTCGAACTAGGCCCGCGCGGACCGGCGGGCGCCACGCCGCGCGATCGGCGTCACGATCGCGCGCCAGCCCAGCAGGAAGACGCCGAGCACGACGGCCGCCACGATCACGAAGCTGAGCTCGACGCCCTGGCTCGAGACGACGCGCAGCAGCATGCCCACGATCACGGTCAGCAGCCACACGGGCACGCCGGTGCGCACGAGCGCGAGCGGGCGCCGCCACGCGGCGGTCACGAGCCACGCGAGCAGCGTTCCCACGAGGAACGGCCAGGCCACCTTCACGACACCGCCGAAGCTGAGGTCTTCGCCGTGGCTGACGCGGCCGATGACCGTGAACAGCACGACCAGCGCGACGTCGAGCACGACGGAAAGGAACACCCAGCGGCTGGGATCGATGGCGGGTGCGGATGCCGGGCGCTCAGGTGCTGTCATAGGAAGGATTCTTCCCTACGCGAGTTCGAGGAACCCCGTGAAGACCAGCTCGCGCACCCGGGGAAGCAGCTCGGCGCGCAGCTCGACCTCGTCGACCTCGAAGAGGGCCGCGACGGCGTCCACGATCTGGCCCACCGTGAGCTCGCCGTCGCACGCGCCGACGAGCCCCGACAGCGCCGGGTCGACCTGCACCGCCCGCCCGAAGCCCGCGCCCTGGCGCAGCGAGATGACGATCGGCGCCTCGTCGCCGGGCCACGAGTGCCGTTCCTCGGTGACGTCGGGCGCGACCTTCAGGCGCAGCCCCGCCAGCTCGGCGTCCGTCAGCCCGCCGACCGCGTCATGCACCGCGAGCGCCTGCGCGACGTGCTCGCCGATCCCGGCAGGGTTCGTGCCGCTCGACTCGACCTGCTCGAAGCGCGCGAGCGTGGGAGCGGTGCCTTCCGTGGGCGCGCGCAGGGTCAGGTAGCCGAAGCCGACGTACTCGACCCCGCGGGCCGTGAAGTCCTCGAGCCAGCGGTCGTACCAGAGGTCGTACTCGGGGTCGCCGGCGCGCGTGCCGCCGTCGCGGATCCAGGTTTCGGCGTAGCGCGGCGCGTCCTGCAGCTCGCGCTCGACGACCCACGCGTCGAGCCCGTCCGCCCACGCGCGCACGCGGTCGAGCCCGTCGACGCCGCCGACGTACTCCCAGTTGCCGAGCAGCTGGGCGACGCCGCCTGGGGCGAGATGCGCGCGGATGCCGGCGAGCACCCGCTGCACGAGCTCATCGCCGGTGAATCCCCCGTCTCGATACTCGTACTCGGGCACGTCGGCGACGCGCGGCGTGATCACGAACGGCGGGTTGCTTACGATGTGGCCGAATCGCTCGCCCGCCACCGGCTCGAACAGGCTGCCGAGTCGGAACTCGATGCCGCCGATGCCGTTGAGCCGGGCATTGAACTCGGCGTACTCGAGCGCGCGGGCCGAGATGTCGGTCGCGATCACGCGGCGCGCGTAACGGGCGACGTGCATCGCCTGGATGCCGCAGCCGGTGCCCAGGTCGAGCGCGAGCTCGACCTCGCGGCCGATGATCAGGCTCGACAGCGTCGTCGAGGCGCCACCGACCCCGAGCACATGGTCGGGCCCGAGCGCGTGCCCGAGAGCGAGCTCTCCGAGGTCGCTGGCGATCCACCACTCGGCCTCACCGAGTCGATCGGCGAACGCGTAGGGGCGCAGATCGACAAGCGGTGTGATGAGGTCGGATGCCGGATCGGTCTCGTCGAGCTCGACGAGACCCAGGGCCGCGGCGCCGTCGGCCGCGAGCTCGGGCAGAGCCGCGTCAAGCTCGGGCCCCGCGACGGGCAGCCCGAGCACGAACAGCCAGGCCAGCGTGCCGGCCGGCGTGATCTCGCCGGCGGCGCGGGCCTCGGCCAGCTCACGCTGAGCCGGCACGCGGTGGGAGCGGGTCAGCGCTCCCCCGGCGGACTCCGACCAGAGGCCGCGAACGGTGTCGACCGTGAAGTCGGCCGCTGCGAGGTCGGCGCGAAGAAGGGCGATCAGGTCCGTGTCGATGCGGGGCACGCCCTCGATCCTGTCATGGCGTCGCGGCCGCCGCCTTCGCTCGAGCCTGCACGGTCTGCTCGAGCAGCGCGCTCGACTCGATGGCACCCATGAGCGGCAGCACGAGCACGCGGCCGAAGCGCGCACAGGGGTGCCGCGCGCCGATCTCGACCGCCTCGTCTCGGCTCGACGCCGTGATCAGGTCGAAGCCCGAGAACCACTCCTTGAACTCGGCCACCGGCGCGTCGGTGACGAAGACCTCCCCCTGGCGCTTCGTGACGAGCCGCGCGTCCTCGCGGCCGGTGAGCCGCTCGCCGAAGATACGGTGGTCGGCGACCGCCTCGAGCCAGTCGAAGATGTCGTCGGCCTCCTGGCTGTAGGGCTCGGCGTCGGGAGCATCGGTGAACAGCAGCAGGTACTGCTGGGTGTTATCGGTCATCGTTCCTACTTCCCTTCCTGGTCTTCCAGAGCCGGGATCACGAGGACCCGGCCAATGCGCGCTGTCGGATGCGCGGAGAGCATCGCGACGGCCTCGTCCATGTCGCTCGCCTCGATCCACTCGGCACCCATGAACCACTCCTTGAACTCGGGGAATGGGCCGTCCGTCACCGTGACGACGCCGTCTCTCACCGCTATCTCGCGCGCCGTGCTCGCGTCGCTCACGCGCTCGCCGTTCGGCTCCCAGCCCTCTGGGCCCGCGCGCCGGGCGAGCCAGGCGTCCATGCGAGGCCCGTCGATCTCGTCCGACCAGGCAGGCGCCTCTGCGTCCGTCAGATGCAGCACCAGGAACCGCTTGCGCTCCCACACCTCAGTCCACCCCTTCCACACGTGCTTCGGTCATTTCCTCGTCCTCTCGCTGGCTTCGAGCCGACGCGCCTGGGCTTCCAGCCAGCGGCGCTCGGCACTGTTGGGCGCTCTCTTCTCTGCTTCGTCGTAGGTCTCGATCGCCTCGTCGAGGGCGCCGGCACGTTCGAGCAGACCGGCCCGCACCGACAGCAGGCGGTGCCCACGGGCGAGACGCTCATCGTTCTCGAGCAGCGCCAGCTCGGCGAGCCCGGCGAGCGGGCCGTGCGCCATGCCGACCGCGACCGCGCGCCCCAGCTGCGCGGCGGGCCCCGGCTGCAGCCGCACGAGCACGTCGTAGAGCCCGAGGATCTGCGCCCAGTCGGTCGCGTCGGCGTCGGGGGCGGCCGCGTGCACAGCGCCGATGGCGGCTTGGATCGCGAGCGATGTCGGCGGCCCATCCGTCAGCGCCTGCGCCGCAAGGGCGCGCCCTTCGGCGAGCTTCGCCCTGTCCCAAAGGCTCCGGTCCTGGTCGGGCAGCGCCACCGGCAGCCCGTCCTGGTCTGTGCGCGCGTCGGTGCGGGCATCCGTCAGCAGCATGAGCGCGAGCAGCGCGGTGGTCTCGGTGTCGTCGGGCAGCGCCGCGTGCAGCAGACGCGTCAGACGGATCGACTCGGCGATCAGCTCGCCGTGCACCGGCCGCTCGCCGCCAGAGGGCGCATAGCCCTCGTTGAACATCAGATACAGGGCGGTGCGCACAGGCTCGGCGCGCTCCGCCAGCATCCCCCGGCTCAGCTCGCCGAAGCTGCGCCCCGCGTTATCGATCGTGCGCTTGGCGCGCGTGATGCGCTGCGCCATCGTCGCCTCGCTCGCATAGAACGCGGCCGCGATCTGCGCGGTCGTAAGTCCGCAGACCGCGCGCAGGGTCAGCGCGACCCGAGAGGCGGGTTGCAACGCGCGGTGGCAGCACAGCACGAGCATCGCCAGCGAGTCGTCCTGCGCGCTGGGTGCGCCGCCGATCAGGTCAAGGGCCGCGTCGCGCTCCTCGCGAGCCTGGCGCGCGACATCCGCCCGCACCGCATCGATGTAGCGCCTGCGCGCGACCGTGAGCAGCCACGCGCGCGGGTCGCGCGGCGTGCCCGTTCTCGGCCAGCTCACGGATGCCTCGAGCAGCGCTTCCTGGACGGCGTCTTCGCAATCGGCGAGACCCCCGTACCGTCGCACGAGCGCGGCGGTCACGAGTGGGATCACGGCGCGCACGTTCGCGTCGAAGATCGTCTCGAGCCGCCCGGTCATCGCGCTCACCCGATGGGGTCGTGCGCCGGGCGCAGCTCGATCTTGCGACCGCAGGCGCGCGAGGCCTCGGCTGCGAGCTCGAGGGCTTCCTCGCGGGTGGCCATGTCGAGCACCCAGAGCCCGGCGATGTACTCCTTGAACTCGGCGTAGGGGCCGTCGGTCACGACCGCGTCGCCCTCGCGAGCGTCGACGACCGCCGCGGTCGTCTCGGCCGCACCGAGGCCGTTCAGGTAGATGATCTTCCCTTCCCGCTGCAGCCGCTCGTTGAACGCGCCGATGCGGGCCATCGCGGCGTCCTGCGCCTCGGCCGAGCCATACGTGCCGTAGCCGTCGTCGCGCCCCGGCCCGATGACGTTGAACAGGTAGTGCGTCATTCCCGATCCCTTCTGTGACGGCTTCACCGTGTCACAGAAGGGTCGGAGCCGTCACCCGGTTCTCGACATGCGTTCCGAGGCCCGGGTGACGGCTTTCGCGAAATTACTGCGCGGCGCGCTCCAGCACGAGCTCGCGAACGCGTGCGGCATCCGCCTGACCCTTCATCGCCTTCATGACCGCGCCGATCACGGCACCCGCGGCCTGCACCTTGCCGTCCTTGATCTTGGCGAGCACGTCGGGCTGAGCGGCGAGCGCCTCGTCGATCGCGGCGATGAGCGCGCCGTCGTCGGAGACGACCTTGAGGCCGCGCTTCTCGACGACCTCGGCCGGCGAGCCCTCGCCCGCGACGACACCCTCGAGCACCTGGCGTGCGAGGCGGTCGGTCAGCTCGCCGCTCGCGACGAGCGACGACAGCTGGGCCACGTCCGCAGGGGTCACGAGCGTCTCGGCCGCGACGCCCTGGGCGTTGGCGATGCGAGCGAGCTCACCCGTCCACCACTTGCGCGCGTCGGCCGGCGTGGCGCCTGCTGCCACGGTCTCTTCGACGACGTCGAGCAGGCCGCCGTTCACGACGTCCTGGAACTCGAGCTTCGTGAAGCCCCATGCCTCGCGCAGCCGGGTGCGGCGGGCCGCGGGCGGCTCGGGCAGCGTGGCTCGCAGCTCCTCGACCCACTCGCGACTCGGCGCGACGGGAACGAGGTCGGGCTCGGGGAAGTAGCGGTAGTCGTCGGCGTCCGACTTGGGGCGCCCGGCGCTCGTCGTGCCCGAGTCCTCGTGCCAGTGCCGGGTCTCCTGCGTGATGGTGCCGCCGGCCTCGAGGATCGCCGCTTGGCGCTGGATCTCGTAGCGCACCGCGCGCTCGACCGAGCGCAGCGAGTTGACGTTCTTCGTCTCGGTGCGCGTGCCGAGCTTGGTGTCGCCGCGGCGGCGCAGCGACACGTTCGCGTCGCAGCGGATGTTGCCCTCTTCCATGCGCGCGTTCGAGACGCCGAGCGAGCGCACGATGTCGCGGATCGCACCCACATAGGCGCGACCGACCTCTGGGGCATCCGCTTCGGCGCCCTCGATGATCTTCGTCACGATCTCGACGAGCGGCACGCCGCCGCGGTTGAAGTCGACCAGCGAGTAGTCGGCGCCCTGGATGCGGCCGGTCGCGCCGCCCACGTGCGTGAGCTTGCCCGCGTCCTCTTCCATGTGGGCGCGCTCGATCAGCACGGTCAGCTCACGGCCGGACTCGAGCTCGACCGTCACCGAGCCGTCGAAGGCGATCGGCTCGTCGTACTGCGAGGTCTGGAAGTCCTTCGCGAGGTCGGGGTAGAAGTACTGCTTGCGCGCGAAGCGGCACTTCTCGGCGATCTCGCACCCGAGGGCGAGCCCGAGCCGGATGCTCGACTCGATCGCCTTCTTGTTCACCTGCGGCAGGCCGCCGGGCAGACCGAGGCAGGTGGGGCAGGTGTTCGTGTTCGCCCCCTGGCCGAAGGCGTTCGCGCAGCCGCAGAACATCTTCGTCTTGGTGTTCAGCTCGACGTGCACTTCGAAGCCGAGGACCGGCTCGTAGAGCTCGATCGCCTTGTCGAAGTCGAGAAGCTTGTCCTTTGCCATCAGCGGGCGACCTCCGTAAGTAGCGGTGCCTGGCTCAGCAGGCTGTGCCCCCAGGAATCCGTGAGCAGTGTTTCGATGGCGGCGCCCACCTCGTAGAGGCGCGCGTCCTCGCGGGCAGGCGCGAGAAGCTGCAGGCCGACGGGCAGCCCGTCCTCGGGCGCGAGCCCCATGGGGATCGCCATGCCGGGGATGCCGGCCAGGTTCGCCGGGATGGTCGTGACGTCGTTCAGGTACATCGCCAGCGGGTCGTTCACGAGCGAGCCGAGCTCGAAGGCGGTCGTCGGCGCAGCGGGGCTGATCAGCACGTCGGCCTGTGCGAACGCGGCGGCGAAGTCCTGCTGAATCAGCGTGCGCACCTTCTGCGCGCTGCCGTAGTAGGCGTCGTAGTAACCGGCGCTCAGTGCGTAGGTGCCGAGGATGATGCGGCGCTTCACCTCTGCGCCGAAGCCAGCGTCGCGGGTCGCGCTCATCACGCGCTCGACCGTGACGGGCCCCTCTTCCGGGTTCACACGCAGGCCGAAGCGCACCGAGTCCATGCGGGCGAGGTTGCTGGATGCCTCAGCGGGCAGGATCAGGTAGTAGGCGGCGACCGCGTACTCGAAGCTCGGAGCGGCGACCTCGACGACCTCGGCGCCGGCCGCGGTGAGCGCGGCTACCGTCTCGTCGAAGCGCTGCTTGACGCCGGCCTGGAAACCGCCGTTCTCGCCGGAGAGCTCCTTCACGACGCCGACCTTGAGGCCCTTGAGGCGGTCGCCCGTTGCGCCCAGGCGCGCTGCGGCGGCCATCGACGGCCAGTGGTCGGTGAGCGAGGTCGAGTCGAAGGGGTCGTGGCCGGCGATGACGTCGTGCAGCAGGCCCGCGTCGAGCACGGTGCGGCTCACGGGCCCCACCTGGTCGAGGGAGCTCGCGAGCGCGATCGCACCGTAGCGGCTGACGCCGCCATAGGTCGGCTTGACGCCGACCGACCCCGTGACGGCCGCGGGCTGGCGGATGCTTCCGCCGGTGTCGCTGCCGAGGGCGAGCGGCGCCTCGAACGCGGCCACCGCGGCAGACGAGCCACCACCCGAGCCGCCCGGGGTGCGGGTCAGGTCCCACGGGTTGTGCGTCGGGCCGTAGGCGGAATGCTCCGTCGACGAGCCCATCGCGAACTCGTCCATGTTCGTCTTGCCGAGCGGCACGAGGTCGGCCTCGCGCAGCTTCGCCACGACGGTCGCGTCGTACGGCGGGCGCCACCCCTCGAGGATCTTCGAGCCCGAGGTCGACGGCATGTCCTTGGTCGAGAGAACGTCCTTGATGGCCACAGGAACGCCGGCGAGCTCGCCGAAGGCTTCGCCTGCGGCGCGGCGCTCGTCGATGCGGTTCGCGGTGGCGATCGCGTCTTCGGAGACGTGGAGGAAGGCGTGCACGTCGCCGTCGACCGCGGCGATGCGGTCGAGGTGCGCCTGGGTGGCTTCGACGCTCGAAACCTCGCGCGAGGCCAGCTTCGCGGCGAGCTCGGCGGCGGTGAGGGTGATCAGCTCAGACATCCGCTCTACTGCTCCTCATCCAGGATCGACGCGACCTTGAAGCGGTCGCCTTCGCGCTCGGGTGCGCCGCGCAGCGCGTCCTCGACGCTGAGCGACGGGCGCACCTCGTCTTCCCGGAAGACGTTCGACAGCGCGATCGGGTGGCTCGTCGCGACGACATCGGGGGTCGCGACCTCACTCACCTTCGCGATGCTGTCGACGATCTGCGCCAGCTCGCCCGTGAGGCTCTCGAGCTCGGAATCGGAGAGGTCGATGCGGGCGAGACCCGCGAGATGGCGCACCAGGTCGGTGCTGATTTCAGACATGCGGCTCCGTCGAATGTGCGTAGCGGGATTACCTGACCATCCTAGTTTGGCCGCCTCAGGCGATCAGACGGATGTCGAGGCCGGAGATGCCGGCCCGCGCCAGCTTCCCGTGCATCAGCGCGACAACGTCGATCGGCCGGATGTCGTCGGGGGCATAGAGCTTGCCGGCTCGCTCGACCGACTCCTGTCGCGACGCCTGCAATGATCGGGGGCATGCAGAGCAATCGACTGGAGGCGTTCAGCGATGGCGTGCTGGCCATCATCATCACGATCATGGTGCTGGAGCTGAAGCTGCCCGAGCACGGCGACACGATTCGCCAGTTCTGGGAGAGCGCGGGCGTCGGCCTGCTCACCTACTTGATGAGCTTCGTGTACGTCGGCATCTACTGGTCGAACCATCACCACCTGTTCCAGGTGGTCCACAACGTCAACGGGGGCGTGCTGTGGGCGAATCTGCATCTGCTGCTCTGGCTCTCGCTCGTGCCCCTGACGCAGCGCTGGCTCGACGAGTCGTCGATCGCGCGCGACCCGACCGTGGTCTACGGCGTGAATCTGCTCGGCGCCGCCGTCGCCTACTACCTGCTCCAGCGGGCGATCTTCCGCACGCCGTCAGGCGATGCGCTGCGCGAGGCGCTTGGCCGCGACCTCAAGGGAATCCTCTCGCCGATCCTCTACCTGATCGGCATCGGGCTGGCCTTCATCGCCCCGTGGCTCGGGCTCGTGCCGCCGATCGTCGTCGCGCTGATCTGGCTGGTGCCCGACCGGCGCGTGGAGCGGTATCTGCAGCGGAACGCCGACGCCTGACGCGGATGGCCCGTCAGTTGATGATCTCGGCGCGCGAGTCGCGCATCGCCGAAATGCGGTCGCGCCACTCCTGCAGCGCCTCGGGCGCGAGCCGGGTCCAGTCGCGGATTTCGCCCACGACGCGCAGCGGCTCGCTGCTGCGGTACGAGCGGGTCGGATTGCCCGGGAACTTCTTGTCGGTCACGTTCGGGTCGTTCTCGAACGGGCCGGTCGGCTCGACCAGATAGACCCGGGGCTCGCCGTCGCCTGCGGCCAGCTCGGCGGCGAGGCCCGCTCCATCGCGCAGCGCAGTGAAGTAGATGTGGTTCATCACGATCTCGGGCCGGTAGTTCGAACGGAACCCCGCCGTCAGCAGATCGCCCACCCTCAGGTCGGCCTTCGTGCCGTGGTAGAACGGCCCGTCGTCGAGCGCTTCGTTCTCAGAGCCCAAGTCCTGCTGGCCCTTCCGTCACGAGGATCGCGAACTGTGCGGCATCCAGAATCGGGATGCCGAGTTCCTCGGCCTTCGCGAGCTTCGAGCCGGCGCCCGGCCCCGCGGCCACATAGTCGGTCTTCTTCGAGACGCTCGAGGCCGCCTTGCCGCCCGCGGCGATGATCGCCTCGTTCGCGCCTTCGCGCGAGAAGCCCTCGAGCGACCCGGTCGCGACGACGGTCAGGCCCGAGAGCACTCCCCCGGTCTCCTGCGCGGCGCCCGGGCCCGGGTGGCCCGGGATCTCAAACCGCACCCCCGCAGCGGCCCAGCGCTCGACGATCTCGCGATGCCAGTCGACCGCGAACCAGTCGGTGAGCGAGCCTGCGATGATCGGGCCGACGCCCTCGACCTCGGCGAGCTGCTCGAGGGATGCCGCACGGATCGCGTCGAGCGAGCCGAAGTACCCCGCGAGAGCCCGCGCCGCCACCGGGCCGACGTTGCGGATGTTCAGCGCGACCAGCATGCGCCAGAGATCCTTCGTCTTCGCCTTCTCGAGCTCGGCGATCAGCTCTTCGGCTGCCTTGGACGGCACGGCGAGCTCGTCGCCCGAGAACTCCTCTGCGTCGGGGTCGTACGGCGCGTCCGCGCCACGGCCGGTGAGTCTGCGCCGCCGCTGGAACGGCGTGCGGTAGTCGTAGCTGCCGTCGTCGCGCACACGCGGCTCGCCGGTCTCGACATCGCGCACCAGCACGCGGATCGGGAACAGGTCCTCGATGGTCACGTCGAAGAGGCCCGCCTCGGTCGCGAGCAGCGCCGGGCGCTCGGCCGTGCCTTCCGTGAGCGCCGCGGCGCCCACCTCGCCGAGCCCCTCGATGTCGAGCGCACCGCGCGAGCCGATGTGCTCGACGCGGCCGCGCACCTGCGCAGGGCACGAGCGCGCGTTCGGGCAGCGCAGGTCGATGTCGCCCTCGCGAGCGGGCGCCAAGGGGGTGCCGCACTCGGGGCAGCGCTCGGGCATGACGAACTCGCGCTCGGAGCCGTCGCGCTTCTCGACCACCGGCCCGAGCACCTCGGGGATCACGTCGCCCGCTTTCCGCAGCACGACCGTGTCGCCGATCAGCACGCCCTTCGCCTTCACGACGTCTTGGTTGTGCAGCGTCGCCTGCCGCACGACCGAGCCCGCCACATGGGCCGGCTCCATCACGGCGAACGGCGTCGCGCGCCCCGTGCGCCCGACGGAGACGACGATGTCGAGCAGCTTCGTCTGCACCTCCTCCGGCGGGTATTTGAACGCGATCGCCCAGCGCGGCGCGCGGCTGGTCGCGCCCATCTCGTCGTGCAGGGCGAGCTCGTCGACCTTCACCACGATGCCGTCGAGCTCGTGCAGCACGGAATGCCGCTCGGCACCGTACTTCTCGACGAAGCCGATCACCCCGTCGATGTCGGGGAACACGCTGGAGTACGGGCTGGTCGGCAGCCCCCATGAATCCAGCAACTCATAGACCTCGCTCTGCGAAGCGACGGGCGGGTTCGGCCATGCGCCGATCCCGTGCACGTACAGCCGCAGAGACGCAATGCGAGCGATGGATGCCTCGCGCTCGAGCACCGTCTTCTTCTTGTCGAGCTGCTGCCTGAGGCCTCCGCTCGCCGCGTTGCGCGGGTTGGCGAACGCCGGGAACATGCGCCCCGCGGTGCCCTTCGCCTTCTCTTCGTCGAACACCCGCTTGTCGCCCCAGCGCGCCTCGTGCTGCGCACGCTTCTCGGCGACGTAGCGCTCGCGGAACTCGCCCTGCTTCTCGTTCAGCGTCTCGAAGGCTGCGACGGGGATGAACACCTCGCCGCGCACTTCAACGAGGGGCGGATGCCCCGAGCCGCGCAGCCTCTGAGGGATGTCATCGAGCTTCAGCGCGTTCTCGGTGACGATCTCGCCGATGCGCCCGTCGCCGCGAGTCGCGGCCGATGTCAGCACGCCGTTCTCGTAGCGCAGGTTGATCGCGAGGCCGTCGATCTTGAGCTCGGTCAGCCAGTCGACCCGGCGCCCCGCGGTCTCTTGCGCCTTGGCGCACCACTCGCGCAGCTCGTCGGTCGAGAAGACGTTGTCGAGGCTGAGCATGCGCTCGGCATGCTCGATCGTGTCGAGGCCGGTCTCATCGGCAGCGCCGACCGTCTGCGTCGGCGAGTCCTGCTTGGCGAGCTCGGGGAAGAGCCGCTCGAGCTCTTCCAGCCGGTGCATCCACGCGTCGTACGTCGCGTCGTCGACCAGCGAAGCATCGGCCCCGTAGTACGCCTCGCGCGCCCCGTTGATGCGCTCGGTCAGCTCGTCGACCTCGGCCGCGGCCTGCTGCTGCTGCGTCAGTTCTGCCACTGCTCCAGACTAGGAGGAACCGCCGACACCGGCAGGCGCTTGACGCGCCGCTCAGACGCCCGCAGGAACCGCGCTGACCGTGCGGTCGATCGTCGTCTGACCGAGCACGCGCGTGCCGACGTACACGACGGCGGTCTGCCCGGGCGCGACCCCGTTGATGGGCGCGTGCGGCGTGATCACCAGCTCGCCGTCGCGAACGACAGCCGTCGCCGGCACCGCGTCGGCGTGGGCCCGGATCTGCACCTCGCACTCGAACGGGGTCTCGGGATGCTGCGGCGGCAGCCCGGCCCAGGTGAAGCGCGACCCCGCGAGCTCGGCGATGTCGAGCGCCTCCTTCGGGCCGACGACCACCTCGTTCGTGGCCGGCTTCACCTCGAGCACGAAGCGCGGCCGCCCGTCGGGCGCGGGCACGGTCAGGTTGAGCCCGCGGCGCTGGCCCACCGTGTACCCCTGGGCACCCGCATGGGTGCCGACGACCTCGCCCGAGCGGTCGACGATGGCCCCGTTCGAGATGCCAACGTGCTCGGCGAGCCACCCGCGGGTGTCGCCGTCGGCGATGAAACAGATGTCGTAGGAGTCGGGCTTCTTCGCCGTCACGAATCCGCGCGCCTCGGCCTCGGCCCGCACCTCGGCCTTCGACGGCGTCGCACCGAGGGGGAACATGGCGTGCGCCAGCTGCTCGGCGGTCAGCACACCCAGCACATAGGACTGGTCCTTCGCCCACGCCGCCGCCCGGTGCAGCTCGCGGTTGCCCTCGCCATCGGTGAGCACCGTCGCGTAGTGCCCCGTCACGACGGCGTCGAAACCGAGCGCGAGCGCCTTCTCGAGAAGAGCGGCGAACTTGATGCGCTCGTTGCAGCGCATGCAGGGGTTGGGCGTCCGGCCGGCCTCGTACTCGGCGATGAAGTCGTCGACGACGTCGGCCTTGAACCGCTCCGAGAAGTCCCAGACGTAGAACGGGATGCCAATGAGGTCGGCCACGCGGCGGGCATCCATCGCGTCTTCGATCGTGCAGCAGCCGCGCGAGCCCGTGCGCAGCGTGCCGGGCATGCGCGAGAGCGCGAGATGCACGCCGACGACGTCATGGCCGGCGTCTTTCGCGCGCGCCGCAGCCACCGAGGAGTCGACACCACCGCTCATCGCTGCCAGAACACGCATGGCCTCAGTCTACGTTTCGGTGCCCGCACGATGGCCCGGAGCGTATTAGCGTCACGTGAGTGACCACAGCAGTCTCAGACTCCCCCGCGACCACGGCGACCACGAATCCGAACCTTCCGCTCAGGCAGCGCCCGATGGACATCGTGTTCCTCGTCGTCTTCAGCCTCTTCATCGTCAGCTGCGTCATCAGCGACTCGGTCGAAGGCCTCGGCCTCGACCAGGTGCCGAACTCGCCGAACATCCTCGTGCGGTGGAACTACACGTACTCGTCGAATTTCGACCCGCTCTACCAGTCGCACCCCCTCTGGCTGCGCTTCATCTCGGGCACCTCGGCGTTCGGCTACATCGCCTTCTACATCGTGCTGATCATCGCGATCGTGCGCCGCTGGAACTGGATCCAGCTGCCCTCGGTGATCTACGCGACGATGATCATCTCGCTCACCGGCATCCCGATCTTCGGCGTCGAGTTCTTCGGGCCCGAGGGCCAGCGCACCCCGCACCCGCTCATCTTCCTGCTCTACAACGGCCCGTACGTGCTCTTCCCGCTGCTGCTGCTCATCCGCATGCGGAAGCCCCTGCCCTTCACCCGGAAGTGGTGACGGTTGCCGCGCCGCACCGGGCGACATTAGGTGCCTCGACGCCTTCCCGGGGCGACACTCGATGCCGTTTTCGGCGCGGATAGCGACATCGACTGTCGCCCCACGCCGACGAAACGGCATCTAGTGTCGCCGCGTGAGAGGCTCGGTGGCCGCGTCAGGCTGAGGTCGTGAAACCGGCCCGCGCCGCACGCGCGTAGGCATCGGGCAGCGCCGCGAGGAACGCATCGACGTCGGCCTGCGTCGTCGTTCTGCCGAGGGTCACGCGCAGGCACGAGGATGCCTCCTCCGCGGCGCGCCCCATGGCCAGCACCACGTGCGACGGCTCGGGGATGCCCGCCTGACACGCCGACCCCGTCGAAACCGCGACCCCGGCCGCATCGAGCAGGAAGAGCAGCGAGTCGCCCTGCGCCCCCGGGAACGTGAAGTGCGCGTTCGAGGCCACGCGAGCCGAGCCCTCAGGGCCCGAGAGCCGCGCCTCGGGCACGGCGGCCCGCACGCCGGCGATCAGCCGGTCGCGCAGCCCCGTGAGCCGCGAGCGCTCGGCGTCGAGCGAGGCCACCGCGGCCTGCGCTGCGACCGCGAACGACACCGCGGCGGCGACATCCTGCGTGCCCGACCGCACGTTGCGCTGCTGGCCGCCGCCGTGCACGATCGGCACGACACTCGCCTTCCGCGAGAGCACGAGCGCGCCGATGCCGACCGGGCCGCCCACCTTGTGCGCCGACACCGAAAGTGCGGCCACGCCAAGCTCTCGGAACGAGATCGGAACGTGTCCATAAGCCGCCACCGCGTCGAGGTGCAGGGGAACCCCAGCGGATGCCGCAGCCGCGGCGAGCGCGTCGACCGGTTCGATCGCCCCGACCTCGTTGTTCACCCACAGCGCGGAGGCCATCGCGACATCGTCGCCGTGAAGCGCTTCGGCCCAGGCATCCGTCTCGATCACGCCCTGCTCATCGAGCGCGACCCACGTGACTTGGGCGCCCTCGTGCGCCGCGAGCCACTCGACGGTGTCGATCGTCGCGTGGTGCTCCCCCTCGGGCACCACGAGCCGGCGCTTCCCGGGGGCGGCCGCCCAGAAGCCGCCCTTGAGCGCCAGGTTGATCGCCTCGGTGCCGCCGGAGGTGAAGACGACCTCGATGGGGTCGCACCCGACTGACGCGGCGACGGCCTCGCGCGCCTCTTCGAGCAGCCGCCTAGCGTTCTGCCCGGCCGAATGGATCGACGACGGGTTCCCGACTTCGCTCATCGCCCGCGCGTACGCGTCGATGGCCTCGGGCAGCATCGGCGTCGTCGCGGCGTGGTCCAGGTAGACGCCCACGCTCACTACTGTAGACACCATGTCCGAGACGGCCCCGACCCCTCTGGGCGTGACGCTCAGCGAAGCCGGCGGAACGCTCGGCGTCTGGAGTGCGAACGCCTCCCGGGTCGAGCTGGTGATCTTCGACCGCAAGGACCCCGACTGGGTCGTCGAGACCGTCGAGCTCGCACGCGGCGCCGACGACGTCTGGTCCGGCGGCTCCTCCCGGCTCACCCCCGACACCCGCTACGCGATCCGCGTCGACGGCCCCGACGGCCCGCGCAACGCCTTCGACCCGACGCCGAACCTCATCGAGCCCTACGCCAAGGGTGTCGTGCAGCTGCGGGCCGACGAGTGGCGCGCGGTCGTCGTCGACCAGGCCTTCGATTGGGGCTCGTCGCGCAAGCCGGGGCACCCCCTCGACAAGACGGTCCTGTACGAGGCGCACCTGCGCGGCTTCTCGAAGCTGAACCCTGCCGTACCCGAGGAGCTGCGGGGCACCTATGCGGGTCTCGCCCACCCCGCGTCGATCGAGTACTTGACGAGCCTCGGCGTCACCACCGTCGAGCTGCTGCCCGTGCACTACTTCACGTCGGAGCCGCGGCTGCTGCGCCAGGGCCTGTCGAACTACTGGGGCTACAACACCGTCAACTTCTTCAGCCCGCACTCCCCCTACGCGACCAAGTCGGCCCAGAGCCTCGGGCCGAGCGCCGTGCTGCGCGAGTTCAAGGGCATGGTGAAGCTGCTGCACGAGGCCGGCCTCGAGGTCGTCCTCGACGTGGTCTACAACCACACCGCTGAGCTCGGCCTCGGCGGCCCGCGCACGAGCTTCCGCGGCATCGACAACTCCAGTTACTACCGCCAGCTTGACGACGGCACGTACTACGACGTCACGGGCTGTGGGAACACGGTCGACTTCGGCCAGGCCGCGGCGCGCGAACTCGTGCGCGACTCCATCCGCTACTGGGCGAACGAGTGCCAGGTCGACGGCTTCCGCTTCGACCTCGCCGCCACGCTCGGCCGCGACGAGACCGGCGCCTTCAATCGCGACCACGCGCTGCTCGCCGGCCTCGCCGACGACGAGCAACTGCAGGGCGTCAAGCTCATCGCCGAACCGTGGGACGTCGGGCTCGGCGGCTGGCAGACCGGCAACTTCCCCGACGGGTGGAGCGAGTGGAACGACCGCTACCGGGACCGGGTGCGCCAGTTCTGGCTGCGTGATATCGCGGATGCCCGCGACCACGGCACCGCGTCGACCGGAATCGGCGGGCTCGCCACGCGCCTCGCCGGCTCGTCGAACACCTTCAGCGCCGAGCGCGGCCCCCTGGCATCCGTCAACTTCGTCACCGCGCACGACGGCTTCACGCTCGCCGACCTCGTCTCGTACGACGTCAAGCACAACTTCGGCAACGGCGAGTTCAACCGCGACGGCTCCGACAACAACCGCTCGTTCAATCACGGCGCCGAGGGGCCGACGACGGACCCCGCGATCCTCGCGACGCGGCGCCGGGCGATGCGCAACCTGCTCGGAACGCTGCTGCTCTCGGCCGGCGTCCCCATGATCACCGCGGGCGACGAGTTCGGGCGCAGCCAGCAGGGCAACAACAACGCGTACTGCCACGACAACGAGCTCACGTGGCTGTCGTGGGAGCACGACGAGGATGCCGCGAGCCTGCGTGCCGTCACGGCGGAGCTCATCCGCCTGCGCCTCGAGAACCCCGCCGTGCGCCCCGTGCGCTACGCCAAGCTCGGCGAGCACGTGCCGCAGTCGAGCCAGATGGACTGGTACGACGCGGGCGGCAACACGATGGCGCTGGACGACTGGCAGGACCCCTCGGCCCGCACCCTGCAGTACATCGCCGCCTCGACGCCCGAGTTCGAGGAGTTCAACCGCATCCTGCTCATCGTGCACGGGCTCGAGACCGCCGTCGACGTCACGCTGCCGGCACACGAGGGCGTCGACGGCTACGAGCTCGTCTGGGACAGCGCCGACGAAGCACCGCGGTCGTCGACCGAGTGGTTCCGCCCCGGCGACGTCGTGACGCTCGACTCGGCGTCGCTGCGCCTGTTCCGCTGCAGCGGCCGCGACTTCGCCTGACGCGCCGTCAGCCCGCCACGGCCACGAGGCCGAGCTCGGCCGGCGCCGCGAGCAACTCGTTCTTGGGCAGCACGCGCACGGTGTAGCCGAAGGACCCTGCGCGGTCGAGCACGACGGTGCCCGTGAACGCGGTCGTTCCCGTGCCATCGGCCGCCGCGGCGTCGGTGTCCACGGCGAGTTCGCGCGAGCGCAGCTCCGTGAGCTCGTCCCCCGCCGCCGGCTCGCTGTGGCCGTAGACCACCTCGACCCGCACGTCGTCGGGCGTGAGCTCGCCGAGTGCGACGTGAGCGCGCACGTGCAGCGCGTCGTTGACCTGCGGCACCGCGTCGAGGCCGCCCGACTCGACGTGCGCCACGGCGACCTGGGGCCACGCCGCCACGACCTTCTTCTTCCAGGCCGAGAGCGACCGGGCCGCGGCGAACCGGTCGGCCGCAAGCGTCGTCGCGAAGTGATGCGCCGGCGTGTAGAGCTCGTCGACGTACTGCATGACCATCCGGTCGGCCGAGAGCTCGGGCGAGAGCGTCTTCAGCGCATAGCGCACGTGCGCGAGCCACTGGGCCGGCACGCCGTCGTCGTCACGGTCGTAGAACATCGGCGCGATCTGGTGCTCGATGAGGTCGTAGAGGGCGTTCGCCTCGAGCGCGTCCCGCTCGGCGGCATCCCCCGCGGAATCGGCCGACGGGATCGCCCAGCCGTTCCTGCCGTCGTAGTACTCGTCCCACCACCCGTCGAGAATCGAGAGGTTCAGCGAGCCGTTGAGCGCCGCCTTCATGCCGCTCGTGCCGCATGCCTCCATGGGCCGCAGCGGGTTGTTGAGCCAGACGTCGGTGCCGGGGTACAGCGTCTGCGCCATGGTGATGTCGTAGTTCGGCAGGAACACGATGCGGCCGCGGATGTCGGGCTGCTCGGCGAACTCGTAGAGCTCCTGGATGAGGCGCTTGCCGTCGTCGTCGGCGGGGTGCGCCTTGCCCGCCACGATGATCTGCACGGGGCGCTCGGGGTCCGTGAGGATGCCGCGCAGCCGCTCCCTGTCGTGGAGCATCAGCGTGAGGCGCTTATAGCTCGCGCCGCGCCGCGCGAAGCCGATCGTCAGGGCACCCGGGTCGAGCACCTGCTCGGTCCAGGCGGGCGCGATGCCGCCGGTGACGGTGTGCGCGGCACGAACGCGCCGACGTGCGTCGGTCACGGTCGCCGCACGCATCTCGTTGCGAGCCGCCCACAGTGCGGCATCCGCCAACTGCTCGCTCTCCCAGTCGACGCGCGTGGTGTCGCCCGTGCCGAAGTGCGCCTCGGCCAGGGCGACGAGCGTCGAGTCGACCCACGTGGGCGCGTGCACGCCGTTGGTGATCGACGAGATCGGCACCTCATCCGCGTCGAAGCCGGGCCACAGCGGCCGGAACATCGCACGTGACACACGACCGTGCAACTTCGCGACGCCATTGGCGTGCTGCCCGAGGCGCAGCCCCAGCACCGCCATGTTGAACACGCTGTCGGGGCCGCCCATCTGCGACTCGAGCGCCAGGCTCAGCACCTGGTCGAGCGTCACGCCGGGCAGCAGATCAGCGGTCGAGAAGTATCGCTCGATCAGCGGCCGCTCGAAGCGGTCGATGCCCGCCGGCACCGGCGTGTGCGTCGTGAACACCGTGCCCGCGCGCGCGACCTGAAGCGCCTCGTCGAAGCTCAGCCCGTCGCCGATGAGATTCGAGATGCGCTCGAGCCCCTGGAAGCCCGAATGGCCCTCGTTGGTGTGGAACACGGTCGGGGGCGTCAGCCCGAGCAGCTCGACCGCGAGGTCGATGGCGCGCACGCCGCCGATGCCGAGCAGCAGCTCCTGCAGCAGCCGGTGCTCTCCCCCGCCGCCGTAGAGCCGGTCGGTCACCGAGCGCAGGTCCTCGTCGTTCTCGCGGATGTTCGTGTCGAGCAGCAGGAGCTTGACGCGGCCGACCGCGGCGACCCAGACGCGCGCAGAGAGCGAGCGCCCGTCGGGCAGCGCGAGCGACACGCGCGCTGCCATGCCGTCTGGCCGGCGCAGCACCGACAGCGGCAGCCCGTCGGGGTCCAGCACGGGGTAGGACTCGTGCTGCCAGCCGTCGCCCGAGATCGACTGGCGGAAGTACCCGGAGCGGTAGAAGAGCCCGACGCCGATGAGCGGGATGCCGAGATCGGATGCCGCCTTGAGGTGGTCGCCCGCGAGGATTCCGAGACCCCCGGAGTACTGCGGCAGTGCCGCCGCCACGCCGAACTCGGCCGAGAAATACGCCACCGACGCGGGCGCGCCCTCAAGACCCTGGTACCAGCGCGGCTCGGTGATGTAGCGCCTCAGCTCGTCGCGCAGCTCATTCGCCTGCTGCACGAAGCCGGGGTCGGCGGCGAGCGCCTCGAGGCGAGCGGGCTCGACGGCGCCGAGCAGCTGGATCGGGTCGTGGCTCGCATGCCAGGCCTCGTCGGAGATGGCTCGGAACAGCCGCTGGGTCGGCCGATGCCACGACCACCGCAGGTTCAGGGCGAGCTCTTCGAGCGCGGAAAGTGGTTCGGGGATCACCGCGCGAACGGTGAATCTGCGAATGGCCTTCACGCTGCTCAGGCTATCTAGCGCAGCGGCCTGGTGTGCCAGATGCGGTCGATGTAATCGCGCATGGAGCGGTCGGACGAGAAGTAGCCGCTGCGTGCCACGTTGAGCACGGCCGAGCGCGCCCAGGCGTCCTGATCGGCGTAGTACGCGTCGACCTTCGCCTGGGTGTCGACGTACGAGCGGAAGTCGGCGAGCGCCATGAACCGGTCGTCGTAGAGCAGGTTCGAGACCAGCGGCTCGAACACCCCGCGGTCGCCGCCTGAGAAGTGCCCTGAGGCGATCAGGTCGAGCGCCGCCTTCAGCTGGGGGTCGCTCTCGTAGAACTCGTGCGAGCGATAGCCCGCCGTCTGAAGGTCGGTCACCTCGGGCTCGCTCAGCCCGAACAGGAAGAAGTGGTCGTCGCCGACCAGCTTGCGGATCTCGACGTTGGCGCCGTCGTCGGTCCCGATCGTCAGCGCGCCGTTCAGGGCGAACTTCATGTTGCCGGTGCCCGACGCCTCCTTCCCCGCGAGCGAGATCTGCTCGGAGAGGTCGGCCGCGGGAATCAGCGTCTCGGCGAGGGTGACGTTGTAGTTGGAGGGGAAGACGACCTTGAGCACATCCTTCACCAGCGGGTCGCGGTTCACCACGGCGGCGACCGAGTTGATCAGGTGGATGGTCTCCTTCGCGATCCGATAGCCGGGCGCCGCCTTCGCCCCGAAGACGTAGGTTCGCGGCGTGACCTCGTCCGCCGAGAGCTTCCCGGTGACGATCTGCTCGTAGAGGCTCACGATGTGCAGCAGCTTGAGGCTCTGTCGCTTGTACTCGTGCAGCCGCTTGACCATCACGTCGAGCAGGTGCCCATCGGGCACAGCGACCTCGTCGCGCGCCTCGAGCAGCCGGCGGAGCCGGGTCTTGTTCGCGGCCTTGATCCTGACGAAGGCCGCGCGGAACTCGGCATCCTCTGCATACGGCTCGAGCTCGGCCAGCCGCTCGAGATCCGTGAGCCAGCCGGTGCCGAGCGTCTCGGTGATCAGCTCGGACAGCCCGGGATTCGCAAGCCGCAGGAAGCGGCGCGGGGTCACCCCGTTCGTCACGTTCGTGAACTTCTCGGGCCAGTACTCCGAGAAGTCGTGCAGCACCTTGTCGCGCAGAAGCTGCGAGTGCAGCTCGGCGACGCCGTTCACCTTCGAGCCGGCGACGGTCGCGAGGTACGCCATGCGCACCGCCCGCTCGGGGTACTCGGCGATGATCGACATCTGCCGCGCGCGCATCTCGTCGTTCGGGAACGCCGCCCTCACCTCGGCGAGGAACTCGTCGTTGATGCGGTAGATGATCTCGAGGTGCCGTGGCAGCAGCCGGCCGAGCAGCTCGGTCGACCACACCTCGAGCGCCTCGGGAAGCAGGGTGTGGCAGGTGTACGCGAAGCACTTCTTGGTGATCTCCCACGCCTCCTCCCACTCCAGCTTCTCGATGTCAACGAGCACGCGCATGAGCTCGGGCACCGCGATCACCGGGTGGGTGTCGTTCAGCTGGAAGATCACCCGGTCGGGCAGCGACCTGACGTCGCCGTCGAGGATGAACCGGTCGAGGAAGTCGCGGATCGAGCAGGCGACGAAGAAGTACTGCTGCTGCAGCCGCAGCTCCTTGCCCTGCGGGGTCGAGTCCTCGGGGTAGAGCACCTTGGTGATGTTCTCGGCGAAGGTCTGGGCTCGCACGGCCTCGGCGTAATCGCCGCTGTTGAAGATCGACAGGTCGAACGCCTTCGTCGCCTGCGCGCTCCACAAGCGCAGCGTGTTCACCTGGCCGTTCTGATAGCCGGGCACCATGTAGTTGAAGGGCATGCCGAGCACGTTCCATGCCGGAACCCAGCGGCTGCGCTCGACACCGTCGGTGTCGGTGTACTTCTCCGTGTGGCCGCCGAAGTCGACCTGCACCGCGTGCTCGGGGTGCGGGAACTCCCAGGGGCTGCCGAGCGTCAGCCAGGTGTCTGGCTGCTCGACCTGCTGCCCATCGACGAAGGTCTGCCGGAAGATGCCGTATTCGTAGCGGATGCCGTAGCCGATGCACGGCACTCCCATCGTCGCGAGCGAGTCGATGAAGCAGGCGGCGAGGCGACCGAGGCCGCCGTTGCCGAGGCCCGGCTCCACCTCCTGGGCGCGGAGCGTCGCGATGTCGATCCCGCAGGAGGCCAGCGCCTTGTCGGCGATCTCCTCGAGGTCGGTGGCGAGCAGCGCGTTGCCGAGCTGCCGCCCCAGCAGGAACTCGGCCGACAGATAGCCGACCATCTTCGCCTTGGTGTCGCGGATCTTGCGCGTGTTCTCGAGCCAGCGCGCCGACAGGTAGTGGCGCACCGTGCGAGCGAGCGACAGGTACTGGTCGTTGACGGTCGAGCGCGACAGCGTGACGCCCGCGCTCGTGTTCAACTCGCGCAGGAACTCGCGCACGAAGCCGTCGACCGAGTGCGGCGGCGCGGTCACGGGCGCGAGGGCGAGCGGATGCGTCGGCTGGAAGCTCGGGCCGACGTGTCGCGACTCGCTCGTCTGGGCCTCGTCTGCGGTCATCGGGGTGTTCGGCCTTACGGCCTCCAGCATGTCGAATTCGCTCACAGTCGTAACGTACTGAGGTCTCGTTACCGTGCTGTATCGCGTTCGATACGCGATAGGTTCGCATCGTGGCGAACGACACGGATGCCTTCACTCCCGTCCTGGGCCGGATCCCGCTCCTCGAGCCGTCCCCCGAGGTCGACGGCGGGCTCTTCCCCGCCAAGGCGTTCGCCGGCGAAGTGGTGCCGTTCGAGGTCACCGCGTTCCGTGAGGGGCACGACCTCATCGGCGTTGACCTGCTGCTGCGCTCCCCCGACGGGGAGGAGAGCACGCATCGCATGCATCCGCTCGGCGCGGAGCACCCCGACAGGTGGGGCGCCCTCGCCCTGCTCGAGACCGAGGGCGAGTGGCGCTTCCGGATGCAGGCGTGGGCCGACGAGTGGGCCACCTGGCGTGCGGTCGCCGACAAGAAGATCCCCGTCGGGGTCGACGTCGCCGTCACCTTCCTGGAAGGCGCGATCCTCGCCGAGCGCGCGGCGGCGGACAAGCGGAGGCCGAAGTCCGAGCGCCGCTACCTCTCCGACACGGCCGCGGCGCTGCGCGATGAGGCCACGCCGCCCGAGGCCCGTCTGGCCGCGGCATCCGACGCCCGCCTCACGCAGATCATGACGGAGCGGCCCGTCGTGTCGCTGCAGACGCTGTCGCTCACGCGACGCATCGTCGTGGAACCCGCGCGCGCGGGCCTGGGCGCCTGGTACGAGTTCTTCCCGCGCTCCGTCGGCGCGAAGCGGCGCGCCGACGGCAGCTGGCAGTCCGGCACCTTCCGCACGGCGGCGCTGCGGCTGCCCGAGGTGGCGGCGATGGGCTTCGACGTCGTCTATCTGCCGCCGATCCACCCCATCGGGCACTCGTTCCGCAAAGGACCCAACAACTCTCTCGACGCCGGCCCGAACGACCCGGGCTCGCCGTGGGCGATCGGCTCGGCCGAGGGCGGCCACGACGCGATCCACCCCGAGCTCGGCACGGTCGAGGACTTCCAGCACTTCCTCGGCAAGGCCGAGCTGGTCGGGCTCGAGGTCGCACTCGACCTCGCGCTGCAGGCCTCCCCCGACCACCCGTGGGTGCGCTCGCACCCCGAGTGGTTCACGACGCTGCCCGACGGCACGATCGCGTACGCCGAGAACCCGCCGAAGAAGTACCAGGACATCTACCCGCTGAACTTCGACAACGACTACGACGGGCTGAGGGCCGAGATCCGCCGGATCGTGGAGTACTGGATCTCGCTCGGCGTCCGCATCTTCCGCGTCGACAATCCGCACACGAAGCCGCTGCGCTTCTGGGAATGGCTCATTCACGACGTGAACCGCGAGCACCCCGAGGTCGTCTTCCTCGCCGAGGCGTTCAGCCGGCCCGCCGTCATGCAGACGCTCGCCAAGGCCGGCTTCCAGCAGTCGTATTCGTACTTCACCTGGCGCAACACGAAGGTCGAGCTCGAGGAGTTCCTCACCACGATCTCGCGCGACTGGGCGGCCTTCTACCGCCCGAACCTGTTCGTGAACACACCGGACATCCTCACCGAGTACCTGCAGTTCGGCGGCCGGCCGGCCTTCAAGATCCGCGCGGCGATCGCAGCGACCGCCGCGCCGCTATGGGGCGTGTATTCCGGGTACGAACTCTACGAGTCGGTCGCCCGCCCCGGCGCCGAGGAGTACATCGACAACGAGAAGTACGAGTTCAAGCCGCGCGACTTCGGCCGCGCCCTCGCCTCGGGCGACTCGCTCGCCCCGTATCTGACCATGCTGAACCAGGCCCGCAACGCGCACCCCGCGCTCCGCCAGCTGCGCAACCTCACCCTGCACAGTTCTGAGGACGACGCGGTGCTCGTGTATTCGAAGCACCTCGACGGGGCCTTCAGCCGATCGGGGAAGTCCGACGCGGTGATCGTCGTCGCGAACGTCGACCCGCACTCGGTGCGCGAGACGATCGTGCACCTCGACGTCACGGCGCTCGGGCTCGAGCCGGGCGCCGAGTTCGAGGTGCGCGACCTCGTGACCGGCCAGCGCTGGTCCTGGGCGGCACGCAACTACGTCCGGCTTGATTCGTTCTACGAGCCCGTGCACATCCTGCACGTGAAGGAGCCCAGCTGATGAGCAGTGTCACCCTGCCCCGCATCGCCGACGACACGCTGCAGGCACTGGCCGAGGGCCGCCATCACGAGCCGCACGCCGTGCTCGGCCAGCATCCGGTCGCCTCAGGCAGCGTGAGCGACCCGGTGACCGTCATCCGCACGCTGCGCCCGCTCGCCCGGTCGGTGCACGCGGTGCTCGCCTCCGGTGCGCACGTCGAGCTCGCGCACCTCGGGTTCGGCATCTGGCAGGGCGTGTCGATCACCGGCTTCAGCGACTACGTCATCGAGGCGCGCTACGACGACGGCAGCGTCTACACCGCGGATGACCCCTACCGCTTCTCCCCCACGCTCGGCGAGGCCGACACGTGGCTGATCCAGCAGGGGCGGCACGAAGAGCTCTGGAACGCCCTCGGCGCGCACGTGCGCGAGCACTGGGGCGTCGCCGCCGCGACCAGGGGCGTCGCGTTCGCCGTGTGGGCGCCCAACGCCACCGCCGTGCGGGTGGTCGGCGACTTCAACGGCTGGGACGGCACGGGCCACGCGATGCGCTCGATGGGCGGCAGCGGCCTGTGGGAGCTGTTCGTCCCCGGTCTCGATGTCGGCGCCCTCTACAAGTTCGACATTCGCACGCAGTCGGGCGACTGGGTGCGCAAGGCCGACCCGCTCGCGCAGTACACCGAGGTGCCGCCTGCGACGGCGTCGGTCGTCGGCGAGAGCCGCTACGAGTGGCACGACGCGGAGTGGCTCGAGGCGCGCCGCACGAGCCACCACGACAAGCCGATCTCGATCTACGAGCTGCACTTCGGCTCCTGGCGCCCCGGCCTGAACTATCGCGAGGCCGCCGACCAGCTGATCGAGTACGTTACCTGGCTCGGCTTCACCCACGTCGAGTTCATGCCCCTCGCCGAGCACCCCTTCGCCGGCTCGTGGGGCTACCAGGTCACCGGCTATTACGCGGCGACCAGCCGCTTCGGGCATCCTGACGATCTGCGTTACCTGATCGACCGCCTGCACCAGGCAGGCATCGGCGTGATCATGGACTGGGTTCCCGGCCACTTCCCCAAGGACGACTGGGCGCTCGCCCGCTTCGACGGCCAGCCCCTCTACGAGCATGCGGACCCGCGCCTCGGCGAGCAGAAGGACTGGGGCACCTACGTCTTCGACTTCGGCCGCACCGAGGTGCGCAACTTCCTCTACGCGAACGCGCTGTACTGGCTCGAGACCTTCCACGTCGACGGCCTGCGCGTCGACGCGGTGGCCTCGATGCTCTACCGCGACTACTCGCGGAATGACGGCGAGTGGATCCCCAACATCCATGGCGGGCGCGAATACCTCGAGGCGATCGGATTCCTGCAGGAGACCACCGCGACGGCGTACAAGCGCTACCCCGGGATCATGATGATCGCCGAGGAGTCGACGAGCTGGAGCGGCGTCACGCGCCCCACGAGCGGCGGCGGCCTGGGCTTCGGCTTCAAGTGGAACATGGGCTGGATGCACGACTCGCTGCAGTACATCGAGCGCGACCCCGCCTACCGCTCGTACCACCACAACGAGATCACCTTCGCGATGGTCTACGCGTACTCCGAGAACTTCATCCTGCCGATCAGCCACGACGAGGTCGTGCACGGCAAGGGCTCGCTCATCGACAAGATGCCCGGCGACCACTGGCAGAAGCGCGCCAACCTGCGGGCGTTCCTCGCCTTCATGTGGGCGCACCCCGGCAAGCAGCTGCTCTTCATGGGCCAGGAGTTCGGCCAGTGGGCCGAGTGGAGCGAGGCGAAGGGCCTCGACTGGCACCTGCTCGACCATGACGACCACCGTCAGATCGCCTCGCTCGTCGGCGAGCTCAACCGCGTCTACCGCGAGAACTCGGCGTTCTGGCGCTACGACACCGAGCCGCGCGGCTTCGAGTGGATCGAGGCCGGCGACGCGCAGCACAACGTGCTGGCGTTCCTGCGGTGGAGCGAGGACGGCCCGATCGTCTGCGCCTTCAACTTCTCGGGCGCGCCGCACCTGGGCTACCGGCTGGGCCTTCCGTTCGGCGGCGACTGGGCCGAGATCGTGAACACGGATGCCGAGGTCTTCGGCGGCTCGGGCGTGGGCAACCTCGGCCGCGTCCACGCCGACGATCTCGCCTGGGGCGGTCGCGCCGCCAGCGCCGCGGTCAATCTGCCGCCGCTCGGCGCGGTCTTCCTGCGCCCGACGCCGCCGGAGGTTCGCGAGGCGCCCGCCGCTCCGGCTTGAAGAGCCGATGACGCGCGGGAGCCGCGCGAAGACCCGATCCGCGCGTATTCGCAGCGCCACGTCGCGGCCACGGCCGAGATCCCGCCGTCGGTCTTCGATACAGCCGAGGCGGAAGTCGCCGCGCTGACCCCGTTCGAGCAGGTGCGCCCGCGCGCCTGGAGCTGGATGCAGCCGGGCTCAGGAAGCTAGTACAGCAGCGAGGCCAAGCGGCCGCGGGCCTTGACCACGCGCGCGTCTGAGGCGCCGACGACCGCGAAGAGCTCGACGAGCCGCTCGCGCACGCGGTTCTTGCCCTCGGCGTCGAGCTTCGGGAAGAGCGTCAGCAGGCGATCGAAGGCGTCTTCGACATGGCCCCCGGACACGTCAGCGTCGGCGACTCCGAGCTGCGCATCGACGTCGTCGGGCGCGGCGGCAGCGGCCGCACGCAGCTCGTCGAGCGTCTTGCCCTGCAGGCGGTGCAGCAGGCTGACCTGCGCGAGACCGGCCTTCGCCTCGTCGTCGCCGGGGTTCTGGGCGATGGCCTTGGTGTAGGCATCGATCGCCGCCTGGAAGTCCCCGCGCTCGATCGCGTCGTACGCCTCCTGATGCAGGGGCGGCAGCGGAGCCGGCTCGGGCTCGGCGGCCTCGGCCCCGGCATCCGCGTCGTCGACGGGAACCGTGCCGGTCACGCCGTTCTGCGCGGCGAACGCCAGAACCTGCTCGACCGCATCGCGAATCTCGGGCTCGGGCAGCTCGCCGACGAACAGACCGACGGGGCGGCCGCCGATGACGGCGGCGACCGTCGGCACCTGCTGCGCTTGGAACGCCTGAGCAAGCTGGGGGCTGCGCTCGGCCTCGACCCGCGCCAGCACGAAGCGGCCGGCGTATTCGCGCGCGAGCTTGATGAGCGTCGCCGAGAGGCGGGTGCTCTGCTCGGCCCACGACGCCCACAGGTCGACGACGACGGGAACCGTGCGCGAGACCTCGACGAGCTGCGTGAACGTGCGGTCGTCGACGTCGACGATGAGCCGGCCGGCACCGGATTCCTCACCGGCACCCGCGGCCCCGGCGGCAGCCGGGTCGGGGCGGTTCACAAGGGCGGACAGATCGATCGCACCACGCAGGCTTGCTGCCTGCGCGGCCCTCTCGTCACTCACTATGGCAACTCCTTCGCACCGGTCACGGCCTGCGCGAAGCCGAGCAGTCTGATCTGCTCCTTAGACTCGGCAGGCGGCACATAGAAGAGTAGCTGGTAGCCGTAATCGGTCTCCAAGCCCTTGTTCGTCTTCGTGAGCCCCGTGAGCGCTGCGGTGGCGCCGTTCGGGTCGTGCAGCGTGATCTCGGCCGCGGGGTCATTGGGCTTGATGGTCTGCGTCTCGGCGACGTTTGCGACGACGAGCGCCCCGGCGTTGTTCGTCGCAAGCGCAACGGGCGCGTTCGTGCCGGGCTGGTCGGCGTAGGCGAGGTTGGCCGCGCCCTTCTTGTCGACGAGCTCCTTGATGGTCTGCGCCTTGAACTCGGCGCCGACCTGCTTGACGAGCGCGTCGTCCTTGAGGTCGAACTCCTTCGCGCTCGGGCTCTTCGAGCCCAGCGCGAGCACGCTGGCGTAGCTCTGTGCGAGCTGGCTCGGCGCGACGGCGAGCAGCTTGGAGTCGGGCGGCACCAGAGTCGAGCCGATGTTGGCGGGGGCCAGGTCGGGGATCTTCGCACCGCCGAGCATCGTCACCGAATAGGCGACCTTGTAGTTCTCGCGCGGCGAATCCTGCGTGAGCGTGAGGTCGAGCGGCGCAGCGCTCTTGGTCGCAGGGTCTTCCACGATGACGTTGACCACGCGCGGCCACGTGTCGGTGGCCTGCGGAAGCACGATCGACAGCTTGGGGTTCACGGGGATCGCGGCGGGCGCCGGGTACTGCGGCTTGGCGTGCCGGATCTTGTAGCTCGCCTGACGCTCTGTGAGCGCAGCGCCGGTGAACCGCGTGGCCGCCAGGGCAGGGTCGAGCTTCGCGTCGGCCGTCTTCGCCGTCTCGGCGATGCGGGTCACGATGTTCCGCAGCTGCGGTTCGGTCACCGCGGGCGCGGGGTGGTCCTTGCCCTCCCCGGGAAGCTGCGTCGCGAGAGGCGTCGTGCTCGGCGAGGGCGTGGCGGACTGCCCGACCGCGGGCCAGTAGTCCGACGAGCAGCCGGCCAGCGTCAGCGCGCCCGCGAGCACGACCGGGACGGCGATGAAGCCGCGA
>NZ_JBLRDT010000049.1:0-15890 GCF_057512245.1 Gryllotalpicola sp. CP2-P1 | reverse complement strand
GGCGAACGCCAGCGCATACGGCGAGCGCGTCATGAGCCACAGCGCCCCGGCCATCACCACAGGCGTGATGAAGGCGGCCCACGACATGCGCGGCGGGCGCGGCTCGGGCGGCCGAGGCGGAAGGGAAAGGGCGGTCACCCGTTCAGGACAGCACGGCCGAGGCATCCGCCATCGCGCCACAGCCCTGAAATGTGGAGAACGCGGACGATCTGCGCGCTGTGCTGGGGAAGACCCGTGGCGCTCCCGCGTGCCGGCGACGCTAGCCGACGATCAGGTACTGGTCGCCGATCTCGACTCGCGACCCGCGCGCGACCCGGTAGCGGCGCCCCGGCTCGCACTCGCGCCGCAATCCGTCCGCCCCGACGATCGCGGTTCCGTTCGACGAGAACCGGTCGAGCACCCACAGCTCGTCGCCCTCGACGCCGAACTCGAGGTGCGTCTTCGACACGGAGCGGCCCGGATCGGCGATCGCGACCAGTTGATCGAAGCTCTCGCCCGCGGCGGCCACCGGTTTGCGGCCGACGAGACCGCTGCCCGCGACGATGACCCGTTCACCCGTCGAGGCGGCGAGGACCCACGTCGGAACGGGCGCGGACAGGTCGCCGGGGTCGGGCAGCGCCGATGTCTCGATCACGGCGGGCTTGGCAGCGGCTGCGCTGCGGCGGGCGGCCGACTCGGTGATGGTGCGCAGTACCGACGCGGTGACCACCTGAGTGTCGGTGGGCCGGTTGTCGTCGATCGGATGCCGCAGATACGGCGTCGCCTCGACAGCGCTGCCGCACTCGCCGCAGAAGATCGCCCCCTCGAAGAGCTCGCTTCCGCACACGCGGCATCTCAGCGCACCTGTCCCCTGCACTCCCTCACGATAACCCGGGCAGTGTGGGAGAACCCCCAGGTCACGCCGGAAGCGGCCCTGTCCGGGCCCGCCTTCCCTCGCCCCCAGTTCGGGGCCCAGCTGCCGCGAGCTCGGGCGTTCCGAGCACATCGACCACGACGACGCTGACGTTGTCGCGCCCGCCGTTTCCGAGCGCGGCGTCCATCAGACGCGAGGCCGTGTCTGCGGCCGAGCTGCCGATGGAGAGGAAGTGGCGGATGCCGTGCTCGGTGAGCTCCTTCGTGAGCCCGTCGGAGCACACGAGAAGGCGCGAACCCGCGACGATCGGAATGAGCCAGAAGTCGGGCACCGGGTCCTCGTTGAAGCCGACCGCCCGCGTGATCACGTTGGCGTGGGGGTGCACCTCGGCCTCGGCCGGGGTGATCAGCCCCCTGTCCAGCAGCTGCTGCACGATGCTGTGGTCGACCGTGAGCTGCTCGAGGACGCCGCCCACCAGTTGATAGACGCGCGAGTCGCCGATGTTGAACACCAGCCAGTACGGCGAGCCGTCGCGCAAGGTGAGGGCGATGCCCGTCACCGTCGTGCCCGTGCCGAGGTCGGTCATTCCGACCCCGCGACTCATGTCGTCGACGGCTGCCCGAAGCGCGTCGCTGATCTCGGGCGCGGCGATGAAGCGCCGCCCCAGCTGCTCGGCGAGGCGGGTGATCACCGCCGAGCTCGCGAAGTCGCCCGCTTCGTGGCCGCCCATGCCGTCGGCGACCGCGAAGATCGGGGCGCGGGCCAGCACGCTGTCCTCGTTGACCGCCCTGCGATGCCCGCGATCGCTCGCGGCAGACCACGAGAGCGTGATGCGCTCGCCCTCGCGTTCGGGCACGGCGATGTCGTGCCGCCTGCTGCTGCGACCGATTTGAGTCACAGAGTTCTCCCGGGATGGAGTTGATCGGTGGACGCAGACAGCCTAGTCAGTGAACTGCACCGTTGTTGAGCGGGTTGTCAATTGTGCATCGGACGAGAGCGACGGACGACGAGCACGGTCACTCGCCGATGTACGACATCACGTGCTTGATGCGGGTGTAGTCCTCGAAGCCGTACTGCGAGAGGTCCTTCCCGTAGCCCGAGTGCTTGAAGCCGCCGTGCGGCATCTCGGCGACGATCGGAATGTGGGTGTTGATCCACACACAGCCGAAGTCGAGTCCCTTGGCGAATCGCATCGCGCGGCCGTGGTCCTTCGTCCACACGGATGAGGCGAGGCCGTACTGCACGCCGTTCGCGTGGCGCAGCGCCTCGGCCTCGTCGCGGAACGTCTGCACGGTGATGACCGGCCCGAAGATCTCTGTCTGGATCTGCTCGTCGTCCTGCCGGAGGCCGTCGAGCACGGTCGGCTCGATGAGGAATCCGCGCTCGCCCTTGCGCGTGCCGCCCGTGACGACAGTCGCGTGGTCGGGCAGCCGGTCGAGGAATCCCATGACGCGCGCGAACTGGTCGGCGTTGTTGACGGCGCCGAAGAAGGCGTCGGGGTCGCCCGGCAGTCCGACCGGCGTGCTCGCCTTCGCGTAGGCGGCGAGCGCGGCCACGAACTCGTCGTGGATCCGCTCGTGCACGAGCACGCGGGTGGCGGCCGTGCAGTCCTGCCCCGCGTTGAAGTAGCCGGCGCTCGCGATGCCTTCCACCGCCTTCTCGAGGTCGGCATCGTCGAACACGACGACCGGCGCCTTCCCGCCGAGCTCGAGGTGAACGCGTTTGAGATCTGCGGATGCCGCACGCGCCACTTCCATTCCGGCGCGGACCGACCCCGTGATCGACACCAGCTGCGGCGTCTTGTGGTCGATCATCGCGGCGCCGGTGCTGCGGTCGCCGACGATGACGTTGAGGACGCCCGCTGGGAGGAACTCCGCGGCGATCTCGGCCAGCAGCAGCGTCGACTGGGGCGTGGTGTCCGACGGCTTCAGCACCGTCGTGTTGCCCGCGGCGAGCGCGGGTGCGAACTTCCACACCGCCATGTTCAACGGGTAGTTCCACGGCGTCACCTGGCCGACGACCCCGATCGGCTCGCGGCGGACGAAGCTCGTGTGGTCCTTCATGTACTCGGCGGCCGCACGGCCCTCGAGGTTGCGCGCGGCGCCCGCGAAGAAGCGGATCTGGTCGACCGACAGCAGGATCTCGTCGGCGACCAGATTCGCTCGCGGTTTGCCGGTGTCCTGCGATTCGAGGTCGGCGAAGTCGTCGGCGCGGCGCTCCATTTCGTCGGCGATGCGGAACAGCGCCAGCTGCCGTTCGGCCGGAGTCGTCTCGCGCCAGACGGGGAACGCATCGGCCGCGGCGCGGAAGGCCCGATCGACGTCCTCGGGCGAGGAGACCGGCGACTGCGCGTATTCCCCCTCGGTCGCGGGATCGACCAGCGTGAGGGTGCGCTCGGCCCTGGCATCCGTGTATTCGCCTGCGATGAAGTTCTGAAGCGTACGCGTCGACGTCATGCGCAGACTCTACCGATTCCGTCGTCAATCCGCGCTACCTGATACGGATTCACTTGCCGGACATACCTTGCACTGACAGAATCGACGCATGTCGACCGTTTCGCGACCCGTCGCGCCCCGCCCCCAGCCGCTCGATGACGTCTCGAAAGCGATCATCGAGCAGCTGCAGGAGGACGGCCGGCGTTCGTACGCGGAGATCGGCAAGGCCGTCGGACTCTCGGAGGCCGCCGTGCGCCAGCGGGTGCAGAAGCTCACCGAGTCCGGCGTCATGCAGATCGTCGCGGTGACGGACCCGCTGCAGCTCGGCTTCTTCCGGCAGGCCATGATCGGCATCCGCGTCAGCGGCGACACCCGCGTGGTGGCCGAGCAGCTCTCGGCGCTCGACGCCGTCGACTACGTCGTTCTCACGGCAGGCGATTTCGACATCCTCGTCGAAGTCGTGTGCGAGAGCGACGAGGAGCTGATCACGCTGCTGAACTCCGAGATCCGCGCCATCGAACACGTGGTCTCGACCGAGACCTTCGTCTACCTCCGGCTGCAGAAGCAGCACTACAACTGGGGCACGCGCTGAGCCGGCGCGCGTTCGCTAGGGGAATCGAGCACACCATGACCGACACGATCGCTCCCGCCACGGTCTACTCCGCGGCCGAAGACGCCGCGCTGCGCGCGAAGGCGAAGGACCACCTGTGGATGCACATGTCGTCGCAGGGGCCGCTCGAGGCCGGCGAGACGCCCATCATCGTCCGCGGCGAGGGCCACACCATCTGGGACAGCCGCGGCAAGTCGTACATCGACGGCCTCGCCGGCCTGTTCGTCGTCAACGCCGGCCACGGCCGCCGCCGGCTCGCCGAAGCCGCTGCGAAGCAGGCCGAGCAGCTCGCCTTCTTCCCGCTGTGGTCGTATGCCCACCCGGCGGCCATCGAGCTCGCCGACCGGCTCGCCGACTTCGCGCCGGGCGACCTCAACCGCGTGTTCTTCTCCACGGGAGGCGGCGAGGCGGTCGAGACCGCGTTCAAGCTCGCGAAGAACTACTGGAAGCTGGTCGGCAAGCCCGGCAAGCACAAGGTCATCTCGCGGGCGATCGCCTATCACGGCACCCCGCAGGGGGCGCTCGCGATCACGGGGCTGCCCGGCCTCAAGCAGCAGTTCGAGCCGCTGACGCCCGGCGGGTTCCGCGTGCCGAACACCAACTACTACCGCGCGGAAGAGAACGGCTTCCCGGGCGGCACCGAAGAGCAGTTCGGCATCTGGGCCGCCGAGCGGATCCGCCAGGCGATCGAGTTCGAGGGCGCCGACTCGGTCGCGGCCGTCTTCCTCGAGCCCGTGCAGAACTCCGGCGGGTGCTTCCCGCCGCCTCCCGGCTACTTCCAGCGCGTGCGCGAGATCTGCGACGAGTACGACGTGCTGCTGGTCTCCGACGAGGTGATCTGCGCCTTCGGCCGCATCGGCTCGATGTTCGCCTCGGTCGACTTCGGCTACCAGCCCGACATGATCACCTGCGCGAAGGCGCTGACGTCCGGCTACTCCCCCATCGGCGCCACCATCGTCAGCGACCGCATCTACGAGCCGTTCCGCACGGGCGAGAACAACTTCCTGCACGGGTACACCTTCGCAGGGCATCCGGTGTCGGCCGCGGTCGCCCTCGAGAACCTCGACATCTTCGAAGAAGAGGGGCTCAACCAGCGCGTCGCCGAGAACTCGCCGCTGTTCCGCGCCGAGCTCGAGAAGCTGCTTGCGCTGCCGATCGTCGGCGATGTGCGCGGCGCCGGCTACTTCTTCGGCATCGAGCTCGTGAAGGACAAGGCCACGAAGGAGACGTTCACGGAGGAGGAGTCCGAGCGGATCCTCAAGGGCTTCGTCTCGCACGAGCTGTTCGAGAACGGCCTGTACTGCCGCGCCGACGACCGCGGCGACCCCGTGATCCAGCTCTCGCCGCCGCTCACCGTGGGTCCGTCGGAGTTCGCGCAGATGCGCGAGATCCTCGAGGGCGTGCTGAAGGACGCCTGGACGAAGCTCTGAGCGGTTGGCGGATGCCCCACGCGGGCGCGCCGCGCGCAGAGGCCGGCCCGGGCTACTCCGCGAGCAGCCCCTCGAGGTAGGCCACCGTGTCTTCCCAGCCGCCGACCATCTGGGTGCGGACGCCCGTGCGCACCACGGGGTAGTCGTTGCCGTCGGGGTCGAGCCGGTCGCCGACGAAGATCATGTCTTCGACGGGAATGGCGCTGACCTCGACGAGCCGCTCGAGCGCGTAGCCCTTGTCGACACCGGCGCGGGTGATGTCGATCGACGTCGACCCGCCGGAGCGCACCGACAGCTGCGGCAGCTGCGCCTGCACGGCGGCCGCAAGGCGGTTCTTCTTCTCGCCGCTCGGATCCCACGCCTTCTTCGCGTCGACAGGAGCCTGCTGGCCGAGCGCCGAGAACGTGATCTGCGAGCCGCGGTCTTCGAGGATGGGGCCCCACGTCTCGGCCTCCCAGTAGCCGAACCGCTTCGCGGTGGCCTCGATCGCGGCGAGCGCCGCGGACTTCTCCTCCGCCGAGAGCCCGTCCTCGTACTGCATGGACCACTCGCCGTCGACGTAGCGCCAGTACTGCGTTCCGGTGACGGGCATGAGGAACAGCCGCCCGAGGCCCGCCTCGGAGGCACCCGTCAGCCGTTCGATCACCTGCTGGCGGAACTGGCCGATCTGGCCGCCCGAGATGATCGCGACGGATGCCTTCTCGAGCAGCCGCGCGAGCACTGAGGCGACCGTGTCGGGCAGGGGGGACTTCGAGGGGGCCAGAGTGTCGTCGAGGTCGAAGGCGATGAGCTGGGCATCGACAGGCATGCGGGAGTTCCTCCGTAAGGGGCGTGGTCTCCACAGATCGTAGTCGGCGGCCCTGACCGGCCCCGCCTTCAGTCGCCCGGCATCGCGTACGCCCAGCCGGGCAGATGCCCCTGACGCAGCACGGTCTGCAGCAGCTCGGCCAGGCCGTAGGACCGGTCGAGCTCGCGCGCCCGATCGACGAGGCGACTCGCGACCGACCCGCGCCCCTGCGACCAGTGCAGCCAGCCGAGCACGGTCAGCGCGACGTGCGCGACGTCGTCAGGGGCGAGGGCCGCGATGCGCGACATCAGCGCGATCGCTCGAGAGACCCGCTCGTGATCGGGCGGCTCGGCGTCGCCGAGGCCCATGAGATCGAGGGCGATCGTGTCGTCGCCGGGGCCGACTTCACCTGCGTCGATGCGCTCGGCCTCGTCGAGCAGCTCGAGACCGCGCTGCGCGCCCCACGCCCACGTGAACAGGACCGCATCGCGCAGCTCTGGGTACAGCAGCACCGGCACGATCGCCGCGAGCTCGTCGCTGTCGGCCGTGCCTGCGTCGAGGGCGAGCGCCTGCTCGGCAGCGAGAATCGGTCGCACCGCGCCGGACCCGCCGATAGCCCTGTCGATCGCCGCATCGAAGGCGCGCCGCGCGAGGTGCCCGACGGTCGGAAGTGCCGCGAGCTCGGCGACGTCGGCCGCGACCGGGTCGCCGTCAGCGCCGAGCGGCGTCTCGTCGAGCTCGTCGAGCCGGTGCGGGATGCCCGCATCGTGCCCGTCGTACGCACCCCAGGCATTGTCGGCCACGCAGAGCGCATCGTGCACCACGAAGCCCGAGTCGAGCAGACGGCCGATCAGCGGCCGAACGAAGGATGCGCGCGGCACGTCCCCGCCGGCGTCGAACGGCCCCTCGGCATAGACCACGACCAGCACGCGGCTGACCTCGGGCACCTTGCAGAGCATGCCGACGAGCGACGCGATGAGCCTCTTCTCGACGGCGGGCGGCGCCGGTTCGGGCAGGTCGACACGCAGGGTCGACACCTGCGCGTCGGCGTGCGTGTTGAGGAACACGATGCTGCGGCGCGGGCGGTAGCCGAGCAGGTGGGGCACAGCGGCGACGACGTCGCGCGAGCTGCGAAGGCGGATGAGCTTGTCGGGCGGGGCGGTCTGGGTCATGCAGGCCAGCCTCGCCGGGGCATCCGTTGCCCAACGCAACAGAGCGCGGGAAAGTGGCACAACTTCCCCGGATCAGCGCCTGTGAGCGGGAAGTCCGCCCGACTAGTCAGGCCTCGTCGACGACTGCGCCCGCGAACTGCGCCTGGTAGAGCCTCGAGTACGCCCCGCCGGCCTCGAGCAGCGAGGAGTGCGAACCCTGCTCGACGATGTCGCCGTGCTCCATCACCAGAATGAGGTCGGCGTCGCGGATCGTCGAGAGCCGATGCGCGATCACGAACGAGGTGCGCCCCGCCCGCAGCGCGCTCATCGCCTGCTGCACGAGCACCTCGGTGCGGGTGTCGACGGAGCTCGTCGCCTCATCGAGGATCAGCACCGACGGCCGCGACAGGAACGCCCGCGCGATGGTGAGCAGCTGCTTCTCGCCTGCGGAGACGTTCGCGCCCTCGTCCTCGAGCACCGTGTCGTAGCCGTCGGGCAGCGAGTGCACGAAGCGGTCGACGTAGGCGGCGCGCGCCGCGGCGAGGATCTCCTCCTCGCTGGCATCCGGCCGGCCATACGCGATGTTCTCGCGGATCGTGCCCGCGAACAGCCACGTGTCCTGCAGGACCATGCCCATCGCGCCGCGCAGCTCCTGCCGCCGCAGGCGGCGCGTGTCGACGCCGTCGAGCGTGATGCGGCCGGAATCGGGGTCGTAGAAGCGCATCATGAGGTTCACGAGCGTCGTCTTGCCTGCACCGGTCGGCCCGACGATCGCGACCGTCTGCCCGGGTTCTGCCACGAGGTTCAGGCGGGTAATGAGCGGCGCGTCGGGCGCGTACGAGAACGCGACGTCCTCGAAGGCGAAGCGGCCCGTCACCGCGCCGAGCGGCTCGGCATCCGCATCGTCCGGCGTCTGCTCGTCGGCATCGAGCAGCTCGAACACGCGCTCGGCGCTCGCGACCCCCGACTGCAGCAGGTTGGCCATCGACCCGAGCTGGGTGAGCGGCTGCGTGAACTGGCGCGAGTACTGGATGAACGCCTGCACGCTTCCGAGCGACAGCGAGCCGCTCGTGATGAGCAGGCCGCCGACGACGGCGATCACGACGTAGATGAGGTTCCCGACGAACATCATCGCCGGCATGATGATGCCGCTGACGAACTGCGCGCCGAAGCTCGCGTCGAACAGCTCGTCGTTCTTCGCGGCGAACCGCGCCTCGACCTCGCGATGGCGCCCGAAGACCTTGACCAGGGCGTGGCCGCTGAACGCCTCTTCGATCTGGGCGTTGAGCTCGCCCGTGTGCCGCCACTGCGCCACGAACTGCTTCTGCGAGCGCTTGGCGATCTGCTGCGTCACGACGATCGTGAGCGGGATCGTGACCAGCGCGATCAGCGCGAGCAGCCACGAGGTCCAGAACATGAACGCCAGCACGCCGATCACGGTGAGGAGCGACTGCAGCAGCTGGCTCATCGTCTGCTGCAGGCTCTGCTGGACGTTGTCGATGTCGTTCGTCACCCGCGAGAGCAGCTCGCCGCGCGGCATCCGGTCGAAGTACGACAGCGGCAGGCGGTGGATCTTCGCCTCGACGTCCTGCCGCAGCGCGAACGTGACGCGCGCGACGACGCCGTTCATGATCCAGCCCTGCGCCCAGCCGAAGACCGCCGCGACGACATAGAGCAGCAGCACCCACATCAGCAGGTGCGCGAGCGCCGTGAAGTCGATGCCCTGGCCGGGGGTGAAGTCGATGTGCCGCAGCAGGTCGGCCAGCTGGCCGTTGCCCTGTTTCTCGAGGCCCGCGATCACCTCGGCCTTGGTCGTGCCGGCCGGCACGTGCGCGAACTGGCGCCCGATGAAGCCCGCGAACACGATGTTCGTCGCGTCACCGAGGAGCTTGGGCCCGACGACCGTGAAGGCGACGGATGCCGCACCGAGCAGCGCCACCAGCGCGACGGCCAGGCGCTCCCCGCGCAGCCGGCCGAGAAGCCTCTTGGCCGACGGGCCGAAGTTCGAGGCCTTCTCCCCCGGCATCGCCATGCCCATCGGGCCGCCGCCACCCGGGCCGCGGCGCGTCGGGCGCGTCTGCGGCGTCTGCGGGCGCGCAGCGGCAGCGGCGGGGGCACCAGGGGTGGGGCTCTTCTGGTCGCTCATCGCGCCTCCTCCGCAGTGAGCTGCGAGTTCACGATCTCGGCGTACGTGTCGTTGCCCGCCAGCAGTTCCTCATGGTGGCCGATCCCGACGACCCGGCCGTCGTCGATGACGACGATCTGGTCGGCGTCGACGATGGTCGACACGCGCTGCGCGACGATCACGAAGGTTGCGCCGTCGACCTCTCTCTTCAAGGCGGCGCGCAGTCGGGCATCCGTCGCGAGGTCGAGCGCCGAGAACGAGTCGTCGAACACATAGATCTCGGGCCGCTTCACGAGGGCCCGGGCGATCGCGAGCCGCTGCCGCTGGCCGCCCGACACGTTCGTGCCGCCCTGCGCGATCGCGGCCTCGAGCCCGCCGTCCATCTCGCGGACGAACCCGGCGGCCTGAGCGATCTCGAGAGCGCGCCACAGCTCGTCCTCAGTGGCGTCCGGGTTGCCGTAGCGCAGGTTGCTCGCCACCGTCCCCGAGAAGAGGTACGGCTTCTGCGGCACGAGGCCGATGCGGCTCCACAGCAGCTCGGGGTCGAGCTCGGCGACGTCGACGCCGTCGACGTAGACGGTGCCGCTCGTGGCGTCGAAGAGCCGGGGCAGCAGGTTGACCAGGGTCGTCTTGCCCGCACCCGTGGATCCGATGATCGCGAGCGTCTGCCCCGCCTCGGCGCGCAGCGACACGTCGGTCAGCACGGGCTGCTCGGCGCCCGGGTAGTGGAACCCGACCTCGAAGAGCTCGATCGTGCCCCGCTCGCGCAGCTCGCGGACCGGAGCGGCGGGCGCCGCGATAGACGGCTCTGTGCCCAGCACCTCGCCGATGCGCCCGGCGCTCACGGCGGCGCGCGGCACCATGACGGCCATGAACGTGGCCATCATCACCGCCATGAGGATCTGGGCGAGATAGGCGAGGAACGCCGTGAGCGCGCCGATCGGCATGCCCTCTTGAACGCGGAACGAGCCGAACCAGATCACGGCGACGCTCGACAGGTTGAGGATCAGCATGACGATGGGGAACATCGTCGTCATCCAGCGCCCGGCGTTGAGCGCCGCCTCCATGACGTCGCCGTTGACGCGCTCGAAGCGCTCGGTCTCGATGTCCTCGCGCACGAAGGCGCGCACAACGCGGATGCCCGTGAGCTGCTCGCGCAGCACCCGGTTCACGGCGTCGATGCGCTTCTGCATCTTCCGGAACCACGGCACCATGCGGCTCACGACGGCCCCGACGCAGATCAGCAGCACCGGAACCGCGACGGCGATGATCCACGACAGCTCGGCGTCCTGCTGGATCGCGAGGATGACACCACCGACCGCCGTGATCGGCGCGGAGACCATCATGGTGCAGCTCATCAGCACGAGCATCTGGATCTGCTGCACGTCGTTGGTCGAGCGCGTGATGAGGCTCGGCGCTCCGAAGAGCTGCACCTCGCGCTCGCTGAACTGCCCGACGCGGGTGAACACGCTTCCCCGCAGATCGCGCCCGAGGCTCATCGCCGCGCGGGCTCCGAAGTAGACCGCGGTGATCGAGCACGCGACCTGCGCGAGCGTCACGAGCAGCATCCACGCGCCGATGCGCATGATGTAGCCGGTGTCGCCCTTCGCGACGCCGTTGTCGATGATGTCGGCGTTGAGCGTCGGCAGGTAGAGGGCCGCGAGCGACTGGGCGAGCTGGAACACCAGCACCCCCACGAGCAGCTTCCAATGCGGGCCGAGGTGGCGCCGCAGCAGGGCGATCAGCATTGCGCTTCTTTCCGTGTGGGGGTGGCGGATGCCGGGCCCTCGGGTGCGGCGGCCGCGGGTGCCTCGCCGGCGGGTGCCTCACCCGCGGGAGCCTCACCCGCGGGAGCCTCGCCTGCGATGCCGTGCACCGCCAGGTCGACGAGCTCATCGAGCCCGATCGGCATGGATGCCTGGAACACCTCGATCGACGAGGCGAATGCCAGCAGGCGCAGGAAGGGTGCCACGCGCTCGGCGGGAATGCGCAGCCGGTCGAGCTCGGGCTGCACCAGCTCTGTGACGATGCTCGCGTAGTCGCTGCTCGACGACGGCCGACGCTCGGGCGGCCCGCTGCGGCCGAGGGCGGCCATCATCGTGAACATGCCGCGGAAGCGATCCTGCAGGGCGGAGACCACCTGGCGCACCGTGAAGTCGAGCGACACGCTCGGGTCGATGCGGCGCAGCTGCTCGCGCAGCGGCTCGGGGTCGAGGTACTTCGTGACCGCCGCCTCGATGACGGCGTCCTTGTCGCCGAAGGCCCGGAACACGGTGCCCTCGGCGACGCCGGCTGCCTCGGCGATCTGCTTCGAGGTGACCGCCACGCCGTGTGCCATCACGAGCGGGATCGCCGCGTCGACGATCTGGGCGCGGCGGTCCTCTGGGCTCATCGCGGGGGCACGGCGCGCGGGGGGCGCGTCAGCCGAGGCATCCGTTCTGGTCACTCGCTCACTTTAGTGAGTGAGCGCTCACTCGGCAAGAGGCGCGGGGCTGAACGCTGCGGCGACAATAGATGCCCCTTGCCTTCGCACCCCATCCCCACGCGGCGACAATAGATGCCTCTTGCCTCCGCAGCACCCCCACGCGGCGACAATAGATGCCACACGCCGGGCCGAGAAGCGGCATCCACTGTCGCCGCGCGAAAAAGCGACACGGGATTCCGGCATCCACTGTCGCCGCGCGAAAAAGCGACACGGGATTCCGGCATCCACTGTCGCCGCGCGAAAAGGCGAGACGCGATTCCCGCAGCTAGTGTCGCCGCGCGATGGAAAGGAGGTCGCGCTACACGTACGCGGCGAAGATGCGCGAGATCTCGGCCACCTCGTCGGGCGAGGGATGCCATGCGGACGCCGCTTCGGCGTTGGCGACGATCTGCTCGGGCTTGGTCGCTCCCGCGATCACCGAGGTGAGCCCCGGCTGGGCGAGCAGCCAGCCGAAGGTCGCCTGAAGCATGGTGATGCCGCGGGCGTCGGCGAACGCCTGGTATTCGTCGATCAGGTCCCACGGGGCATCGTCGAGGATGTGCTTGCGCTGCTGCATGATGCGGCTGTCGGCCGGCCCGCCCGCACGGCTGAACTTGCCGGTGAAGAGTCCGTTCTGCAGCGGGAAGTACGGCAGGAAGCCGAGCCCGTACTGGTTGACGGCCGGCAGCACCTCGCGCTCGGCCTCGCGCACGAGCAGGTTGTAGTGGTTCTGCGCCGAGATGAACCGAGGGTGGCCGTGCAGCACCGCCTGGTACTCGGCATCGGCGATCTGCCAGCCCGAGAGGTTCGAGTGCCCGATGTAGCGCACCTTCCCCTCGCTGATGAGGTCGTCGAGCACCGCGAGGGTCTCTTCGATCGGCGTCGCCGGGTCGGGCCGGTGCAGCTGGTAGAGGTCGATCCAGTCGGTCTTCAGCCGCGTGAGCGACGCCTCAACGGCACGGCGCACATAGCGCCGAGACCCGCGAGCGCCCCAGTCGGGGCCGTTCCGGCCCTCCATGTCCATGCCGAACTTGGTCGCGAGCACGATCTGGTCGCGCCTGCCGGCGAGTGCGGTGCCCATGAGCGTCTCTGAGAGGCCCTTCTCGCCGCCGCCGTAGATGTCGGCCGTGTCGAACAGCGTCACCCCGGCGTCGATGGCAGCGTCGATCACCGCATTCGTGCCCTCCTGCGTCTCGGTCGCCGTTCCTGGACGCCCGAAGTTGTTGCAGCCGAGGCCCACCGTCGAGACGACGAGGCCGGACGTGCCGAGGGTGCGGTATTCGATTTCTGCCATGACTCGAGCCTATGAGCGCACGCGGGTGCGTTGCTTATCGGGATGCCTGGAAGGCGGCATCCGTCGCCTTCAGCACGCGCGTGATGTTGCCGCCCGCCAGCGCCGCCAGCTCGTCGGCGCTCCAGCCGCGGGCGGCGAGCTCGGCCAGCAGCTTCGGGTAGTCGCCGACGCCTTCGAGACCCTCGGGGAACTGCGGGGCGCCGTCGAAGTCGCCGCCGAGGCCGATGTGCTCGATGCCCGCCACGGCGCGCGCGTGCTCGACGTGGTCGGCCACATCCGAGACCGTGACCCGCGGAGCCTCGCCCTGGCGGCCGCGTTCGATCCACTCCTTGTACGCGGTCGAGACGAAGCCCGGCACGAAGGTGATCATCACGACGCCGCCGTTGGCCCGCATCCGCTCGAGCACGTCGTCGGGCACGTTGCGCACATGATCGGTGACGGCCCGGCACGAGCTGTGGCTGAAGATCACAGGGGCGGATGCCACGTCGAGCGCATCGTGCATCGTGGTGGCCGCCACGTGCGACAGGTCGACGAGCATGCCGAGGCGGTTCAGCTCGCGCACGAGCTCGCGGCCGCGATCAGAGAGGCCGCCGTGCTGCGGGTCGTCGGTCGCGGAATCCGCGAACTCGGTGGTCAGCCAGTGCGTGAGGGTGAGGTAGCGCACGCCGAGCCGCGCGTACTCGCGCAGCACCGCGAGCGAGCCGTCGAGCTGGTGGCTGCCCTCCGCCCCCATGAAGCTCGCGATCGTGCCGGCCTGTCGCGCGCGGGCCAGGTCGTCGGCCGTGCGGGCGAGGGTGAAGTGCTGCGGGAAGCGCGCAGCGAGCCGGTGGACGAAGTCGATCTGCTCGAGCGTCTCGCGCACGGCGACGGCGCCCTCGCGGCGGTCCTCGACATAGACCGACCAGAACTGGCCGCCCACTCCCCCCGCCTTGAGGCGCGGCACGTCGGTGTCGAAGGAGTCGCCGAGGTCCTGGTCGAGGCCCTCGACCGAGTAGTCGCGCTGGTCCCTGACCTCCCACGCCCAGTCGTTGTGACCGTCGATGATCGGATGCTTCGCGAGTGCGTCTCGGACGAGGTTCTGCGGGTCGGCCATGCCTCCATCCTCGCGTGCGTTGCGCGGATCTCCCCCAGCACAGGGCCGCGCGCCCGCGCCTTCTCAACCGATGTCCGATTCCCGCGAGCCGGTGTCGGCGGCGGCGGTTACTGTCGAGCCATGACCACCGCGATTCCCCTCTTCCTGGCGCGCACCGACTCCCCTATCGGCCGCCTCGAGCTGACCAGCGACGGCGACGCCGTCACCTCGCTGTCGATCGCCCGCGACGGGCGCCTTCCCCTCGAGACGCTGCCCGAGAACCCGAACGCCGTGCTCGACGAGGCCGTGCGGCAGCTCGCCGAGTACTTCGCGGGCACGCGCACCGCGTTCGACGTTCCCCTGCACCTGCGCGGCACCGACTTCCAGAAGTCCGTGTGGGCGATCCTCGCACGACTGCCGTTCGGCGAGTTCACGTCCTACGGCGAGATCGGCCACGAGCTCGGGCTGGTGACCGCGGGCCGGGCTGTGGGCGGCGCCGTCGGGGCTAACCCGGTTCCGCTGCTCATCGGCTGTCACCGGGTGCTGTCCTCCTCCGGCCGGGTGACGGGCTACAGCGGCGGCGACGGCATTCCGACCAAACTCTGGCTGCTTGCCCACGAGGGCATCACGCTCGCCGCATGAGCGCCTATCGCGACGCGGTCGAGGGCGCCGACGGGAAGCTGCGCTGCGCCTGGTCGGTCTCGAGCCCCGAATACATCGCCTACCACGACGACGAGTGGGGCCACCCGCTGAAAGACGAGCGACGCCTCTTCGAGAAGATCTGCCTCGAGGGGTTCCAGGCCGGCCTGTCGTGGATCACGATCCTGCGGCGCCGCGAAGGGTTCCGGGCCGCGTTCGACGGCTTCGACCCGGCCGTCGTCGCCGAATACGGCGAGGCCGACGTCGAGCGCCTGCTCGCCGACACCCGTATCATCCGGCATCGCGGCAAGATCGAGGCGACCATCAGCAATGCGCGCGCGGTGCTCGCCCTCGACCGACCCCTCGTCGAGCTCGTCTGGTCGTTCGCGCCCGAGGCCGGGTCGCGCCCGAGGCCCGCGTCGTTCCTCGACGTGCCTGCGGTCACGCCCGAGAGCACGGCGCTCAGCAAAGAGCTGCGCAAGCGCGGCTTCAAGTTCGTCGGCCCGACCACGATGTATGCGCTGATGCAATCGGCCGGGCTGGTCGACGACCACGTCGAGGGCTGCTGGCGCGCCGGTTCGTGAGACGAGTCGGGCCGAAGCGCACCCCTAGGCATGTCGCGGTCTCACCACCCGCTGCATGTCATCGCTGCTGCCCGACCGCAGAGCGAGACGAGGGAGAGCACCGGGCGGTGACCGATTCATGCGTGCGCCTCGGCCCAACCGAGATTGAGCATATCTCATTTGAAGCTTCGGGCAATGGGCTGTGAGATCCCGGTCGCGCCGGGCGCGGCGACGCGGCGACGCGGTGCGCGAGCGGCCCGGCTCAGGCCGCGCGCGTCACGAGCGTGACGGACGACCGGCTCTCCTGCTGGATGCCCGGCTCGAGCCGGAACCCGTGCGCGGCGCCCCATTCGACGAGCTCGGCCAGCGAGCGCGGCGTGCCGTCGCTCAGCGCGTAGGCCCGCGCGAGCGCGCCCTTCGCGTGCTTGTTGAAGTGGTTGAGTGCGCGGCGGCGGCCGTCCGGTCCT
>NZ_JBLRDT010000048.1:0-15985 GCF_057512245.1 Gryllotalpicola sp. CP2-P1 | reverse complement strand
GCATCGGCCAGCAGATGGAACGGTGCGGCGTGCGTGATCTCGACCGTCACCACGTCGCCGGGGCGCGGCGTCGGCGAGCCCGCCGGAACCTCGAAGTGCACGAGCCGGCTGTCTTCGGCGCGGCCGCTCATGCGGTGCGTCTCGCCGTCCTTCTTGCCCTCGCCCGTGGAGACGAGCACCTCGACCGTGCGACCGAGCTGCTTCTGGTTCTCCTCCAAAGAGATGCGCTCTTGCAGGGCGACCAGTCGGTCGTAGCGGTCCTGCACGACGGCCTTCGGCACCTGGGCGGCCATGGTCGCGGCCGGGGTACCCGGGCGAATCGAATACTGGAAGGTGAACGCCGACGCGAAACGCGCCTGCTCGACGACGCGCAAGGTCTCTTGGAAGTCCTCTTCGGTCTCGCCGGGGAAGCCGACGATGATGTCGGTGGAGATGGCGGCGTGCGGGATCTTGGCGCGCACCCGGTCGAGGATGCCGAGGAACTTCTCGGACCGGTAGGACCGGCGCATTGCGCGCAGGACACGGTCGGAGCCGGACTGCAGCGGCATGTGGAGCTGCGGCATCACATTCGGGGTCTCGGCCATGGCGTCGATGACGTCGTCGGTGAAGGCAGCCGGGTGCGGGCTCGTGAAACGCACTCGCTCGAGCCCCTCGATCTGCCCGGCAGCACGCAGCAGCTTGCCGAACGCCTGACGGTCGCCGAACTCGACGCCGTAGGAGTTCACGTTCTGACCGAGCAGCGTGACCTCGACCGCGCCCTGGTCGACGAGCGACTGGATCTCGGCGAGGATCTCGCCGGGGCGACGGTCGCGTTCCTTCCCACGCAGAGACGGCACGATGCAGAACGTGCAGGTGTTGTTGCAGCCGACCGAGATCGACACCCAGCCGCTGTAGCTCGAGTCGCGCTTCGTCGGCAGCGTGGACGGGAACGTCTCGAGCGCTTCGAGGATCTCGATCTCTGCGGCGTCGTTGTGCCGGGCCCGCTCGAGCAGGCTGGGCAGCGCCCCCATGTTGTGCGTGCCGAAGACGACGTCGACCCAGGGCGCCTTCTCGAGGATGACGTTCTTGTCCTTCTGGGCGAGGCAGCCACCGACGGCGATCTGCATACCGGCGTGACGGCGCTTGACGGATGCGAGGTGACCCAGGTTCCCGTAGAGCTTGTTGTCGGCGTTCTCGCGCACGGCGCAGGTGTTGATGACGACGATGTCGGCCTCTTCGCCGGCCGCCGGAACATAGCCCGCCGCCTCGAGTGAGCCGGCGAGGCGCTCGGAGTCGTGCACGTTCATCTGGCACCCGTAGGTGCGCACTTCGTAGGTGCGTCGACGCCCCGCTTCGTCGACAGCGGCGTCGGACATTGCGATCACGGTCGGCGCCTCACTCGGCCGACCCGCCTCACGGCTGGGGGTGACGGTGCTCATGGTTCGTCAAGTCTACGTTTTGCGCGGGCGATGTGAGCGCCGCCGCCCAGCGTCGAGCTCAACACGCGCCGACTGATGCGCCGCGCGTCGGAACCAGGGCGCGTCAGCGCCGCGTGGCCATCGCGTCACCGACCGCGATGCCGATCACATCGCCGGAGTAGCCACGACGCTGCAGATAGCCCCACAGGCGCCGCTTGGCAGTCTGGTCGTCGAGCTCACGCAGTTGCGTGACGCGCTTCAATGCGACCTCGGTCGCACGCTCGAGCTCGTCCTCCTGGTCGTAATCGGCCAGTGCCGTCTCGATGGCGCTCTCACCGATGTGCCGCCGCCGCAACTCGCTCTCGATCGCCTGACGCCCCTGCCCCTTGCGGGCACGGGCCGCGTACACGAGCGAGACGGCCAGAGCGGCGTCGTCGAGCAGACCCACGCTCTCGAGCCGGTCGAGCTCGGCAGCCGCGGCGGCCTCATCGACCTCGCGCTTGCGCAGCACCTGCTCGAGTTCCCAGCGGGACATGCCACGACGGGCGAGCTGGTGCAGCGAGACGTTGGCCGCCCGCCTGCCCGCCTTCTCGCGACTCTTCTCGAGGGCGCGCTCGTCGCCATGGCCGGCCGCGGCAGCCGCGTCGGCCTCGGCCACTGACCGGACTGCAGCCACGGCCGCCTGGGCGCGCTCGCTCGGCGCGGCCCCCGGCAGGTAGGCGATCTCTGCCTCGCCTGCCGGGCGCCGTGGCACACGCGGTGCCCCGTTGCGGCGCTCACGACCGGAATCGCCTGAGCGCTCGTTCTCGGACGGGAAGAACCGGACGACCATGGTCGACGCCGCCTGCTAGGCGCCCTTGCGCTGCGGCAGCTTCGCCACGTTCTCGGCTTCGGGGATCTCGGCCACCGCGTTCGGGTCCTTCACGACACCGAGCTTGACCAGGATCTTCTGCTCGATCTCGGCGGCGACTTCGGCGTGCTGGATCAGGAAGTTGCGCGAGTTCTCTTTGCCCTGGCCGAGCTGATCGCCCTCGTAGGTGTACCAGGCGCCGGACTTCTTCACGATGCCGTGCTCAACACCGAAGTCGAGCAGGCTGCCCTCGCGCGAGATGCCGACACCGTAGAGGATGTCGAACTCGGCCTGCTTGAAGGGCGGCGCCATCTTGTTCTTGACGACCTTGACGCGCGTGCGGTTGCCGACCGCGTCGGCGCCGTCTTTCAGAGTCTCGATACGGCGGATGTCGAGGCGGACGGAGGCGTAGAACTTGAGCGCCTTGCCGCCGGAGGTCGTCTCGGGGCTGCCGAAGAAGACGCCGACCTTCTCGCGCAGCTGGTTGATGAAGATCATCGTGGTGTTGGTCTGGTTGAGCGCACCCGTGAGCTTGCGCAGTGCCTGCGACATGAGGCGCGCCTGAAGCCCGACGTGCGAGTCGCCCATCTCACCCTCGATCTCGGCGCGCGGCACAAGCGCGGCCACCGAGTCGATCACGATCAGGTCGATGGACCCGGAGCGCACCAGCATGTCGGCGATCTCGAGGGCCTGCTCACCGGTGTCGGGCTGCGACACGAGCAGCGAGTCGATGTCGACGCCGAGCTTCTTCGCGTATTCGGGGTCGAGCGCGTGCTCGGCGTCGATGAACGCCGCGATGCCGCCGTTCTTCTGCGCGTTGGCGATCGCGTGCAGCGTGAGGGTCGTCTTACCCGACGACTCGGGGCCGTAGATCTCGATGATGCGGCCACGAGGCAGGCCGCCGATGCCGAGCGCCACATCGAGGGCGATGGAGCCGGTGGGGACGACCTCGACGGGGGCGCGCTCATCGCTTCCGAGGCGCATGACGGAGCCCTTGCCGAACTGGCGATCGATCTGGGCGAGCGCGGTTTCGAGCGCTTTCTCGCGATCGGCTGGAGTAGGCATTTCGTTCCCTTCAAAAAGGACAGCTGCGGTGTCGTCTGCGACAGTACGCGCAGCGTCCGACATCGGCCGTCCGTGCACGCGCATCGGTGTGAAACTCGGCACCGCCTCGGCCTGTGCTGACCAAGTCGGCGCTGAACACACGATAGCAACGGTCGAATCCGTGTTCGACATCGACACGGCGTGTCACGGAGCGAATTTCGTATCAGCCCGTGCGCTTGGCCGGATCGACGAGCCCTGCGCCGTGGCGGCGGGCCATCGGCACGTCCATCGCCTCGCAGAGCGCGAACCACGCGTCTCGAGGCGGCACGCCGGCTGCGAGGGCCTGCTCGACCGTGCGTGACCCGAGCTCGACGATGACGAGCTCGCGCACGAGCTGGCCGCCGTACGCCGCGCCGAACTCGTTCTCGACGGCCCGGTTGAATTCACTCAGTCGCATCGCTCTCCAGGGTAGACAGACGGATGCCCCGGGCCGAAGCCCGGGGCATCCGCAACGAAGATGATGAGATCAGCGCTGGCTGACCAGCTCGCCGTCGAGGCCCGCACCGAAGTCGTCGGGCAGAGCGTCGGGCACCATCGACTCGATGCCCTCGAGCACGGCCAGGCGGTCGCCGACCTCGCGCATGATGACCGAGATCGGGGTGTCGAGCGCTTCGGCGACGGACGCGAGGATCTCGCTCGACGCCTCCTTCTGGCCGCGCTCGACCTCGCTGAGGTAACCGAGGGCGACACTCGCCTTGCTGGCGACCTGGCGCAGAGTGCGGCCCTTCTGAAGACGGAAGTCCCGAAGAACGTCACCGATCTCCTGACGTACCAGGATCATGGGCGCCCCCTTCTTGATCGGTCGGCCGACCATTCGGCCGTGGGTGGAAGCGCCCGACCGGAGCGCTTCTTGCGTTGCACTGTAGTTCACGTTCCCTGCAATCCGCTGGCTAATCGTATGAAAAGTAACGTGAGCGAAACGGCGGCTATTCCGCGAGCGCCGCAACGAGGCTGCGCACCGCCGCGGCGACCGTCTCGGCGCGGATTCCCGCCCGGTCGCCGCCCAGCTGAAGAGCCTCGACCCGCGTCTCGGGCCCGATGGCGAGACCGACGAAGACGGTGCCCACCGGCTGCCCGCCCTGCGCATCGGGGCCGGCGACACCCGTCGTCGAGACGCCGATGTCGGCTGCCTTGCCGTCGACAGCGAGCACGACGCGCACGCGCTCGGCGAGCTGCCGCGCGACGTCGGGATGCACCGGCCCGTGCTCGCTGAGCAGGGTCTCGTCGACCCCGACGACGCTGTGCTTGAGCTCGGTCGCGTACACGACCACTCCCCCGTTGACGACCGCGGAGGCGCCCGCCGGGCGCGTGAGCTCGCCCGTCAGCTGACCCCCCGTGAGCGACTCGGCGACCGCGACGGTGAGCCCGCGCGCCGCGAGCGTCGCGATGAGCGCCGCGGTCTGATCGACCCCTGCAGCAGCCTGCGCGTCAGGCATCCGTCCCCTCCCCCTGCTGGCGGTGCAGCTTGACCGCATTCCACGCGTAATCGAGCCCCGAGACGATCGTGAGCACGAGCGCGATGCCCATGAAGACCCAGTTGACCCAGTGCACCCAGTCGCCGAGCAGCGCCCACAGCGGCACCAGCGCCAGTGAGATGGCGATCGCCTGCGCGACCGTCTTCAGCTTGCCGCCGCGACTCGCGGGGATGACGCCGCCGCGGATCACGGCGAAGCGGTACACGGTGATGCCGACCTCGCGCACGAGGATCACGATCGTGACCCACCACCACAGCTCGCCGATGATCGACAACCCGATCAGGGCGGCCCCCGTCAGTACCTTGTCCGCGATGGGGTCGAGCAGCTTGCCGAGCTCGGTCACGAGGCCGCGGCTGCGGGCGATGTGCCCGTCGATGCCGTCGGTCGCGATGCCGACGATGAACAGCACCGCCGCCCACCAGCGCAGCGCGCCGTCGGCGCCCCCATCCGCGAGGAGCATCCAGAAGAAGACCGGCGCGAAGAAGATGCGCACGATCGTGATCGCGTTGGGCAGATTCCAGTTGCTGGGCCGTGGTGGCTGCTCGGTCACACCCCAAGCCTAGGCAACAACACGGCGCTCAGTCGCGGCCGGTGAGCCCCCAGGCGTCCTCATCGGACGACGCCTCGACCTCTTCGAGCCCGTCATAGTTCTCGGCGAGCGGGTCGGCGCCGTAGCGGTCGTCGGAGGTGGATCCCCCGTCGGCCGCCGGGGATGCCTGGGCCGCAGCACTCGGCGCAGAAGGCGCCGCCGGCGCATCCTCGCCGCGGATCTTCGCGAGCACTGCAGGCAGCTGCTCGGCCGTGACGAGGACGTCGCGCGCCTTCGAGCCCTCTGAGGGCCCGACGATCTCGCGCGACTCGAGCAGGTCCATCAGGCGGCCGGCCTTCGCGAAGCCGACGCGCAGCTTGCGCTGCAGCATCGAGGTCGACCCGAACTGCGTCGAGACCACGAGCTCGGCCGCGGCGAGCAGCAGCTCGAGATCATCGCCGATGTCGGAGTCGATCTGCTTCTTCTGCTCGACGGGCACGACGTCTTGGCGGTAGTCGGGCCGCGCCTGGCGCGTGACGTGGTCGACGACCTTCTGGATCTCGGACTCGTTCACCCAGGCACCCTGCACCCGCAGCGGCTTGCCCGCGCCCATCGGCAGGAAGAGGGCGTCGCCCTGGCCGATGAGCTTGTCGGCGCCCGGCTGGTCGAGGATGACGCGGGAGTCGGTGACCGATGTCACGGCGAAGGCGAGGCGCGACGGCACGTTCGCCTTGATGAGGCCCGTCACCACGTCGACCGAGGGTCGCTGCGTCGCGAGGACGAGGTGGATGCCCGAGGCGCGCGCCAGCTGCGTGATGCGCACGATCGAGTCCTCGACGTCGCGGGGCGCCACCATCATCAGGTCGGCGAGCTCGTCGACCACGACCAGCAGGTACGGGTACGGCTTGAGCTGGCGCTCGCTGCCAGGGGGCAGCACGATCTCGTTGTTGACGACGGCCTTGTTGAAGTCGTCGATGTGGCGGAAGCCGAACGACGCGAGGTCGTCGTACCGCATGTCCATCTCCTTCACGACCCACTGCAGCGCCTCTGCGGCCTTCTTGGGGTTCGTGATGATGGGGGTGATCAGGTGCGGCACGCCGCCGTAGATCGTGAGCTCGACGCGCTTCGGGTCGATGAGCACCATGCGCACTTCCGAGGGCTTCGCGCGCATCAGCAGCGAGGTGATCATCGAGTTCACGAAGCTCGACTTGCCGGAGCCCGTCGAGCCGGCGACCAGCAGGTGCGGCATCTTGGCGAGGTTGGCGACGACGTAGCCCCCGCCCACGTCCTTGCCGACGCCGATCGTCATCGGGTGCTTGCTGTTGGTGGCGGCGGCGGAGCGCAGCACGTCGCCGAGCGAGACCGTCTCGCGGTCGGTGTTGGGGATCTCGATGCCGATCGCGCTCTTCCCGGGGATCGGCGACAGGATCCGCACCTCGTTCGACGCGACGGCGTACGAGAGGTTCTTCGACAGGGCGGTAACCCGCTCGACCTTGACGCCCGGGCCGAGCTCGATCTCGTACTGGGTGACCGTCGGGCCGCGCGAGAAGCCCGTGACCTTCGCGTCGACTCCGAACTGATCGAGCACCTCGGTGATCGCGCGGACGACCTCGTCGTTCGCGGCCGAGCGCGTCTTCGGCGGGGGGCCCGCCGACAGCGTGTTGGCCGAGGGCAGCACGTAGGGCCGGGCGGACTCGGCCGGCTTGATGACCGGTGCGACCTCTCCGCTCTCGCTGAGCGGCAGCAGCTCGTCGACGGGGACGACCTCGGTCATGTTGTCGCTGCGCAGCGCGGCGGCGCCCGCCGGCACCTCTCCCGTGAAGCGCTTCACGGCCTCTTCCGCGTTCTCGAGCTCGGCGAAGACGTCGAGGCCGCTCGGCTCGGGGTCGGGCTCGAGCGCGGTGGAGAAGCCGCCCTTCGCAGGCTCGCCCTCGCCGAAGACGTCGGTCAAGCCGTTCGCGTCGTGCTCGAAGTCGGGGTCCTCTTCCCGCCCGCTCTTGTTGCGGCGCCACCACGGCAGCTTGTCGGCGTCCTCCGACGGCTCGTCGTCAGCGCCGTCCTCGCGCGTGCCGTCGAGTTCGACGGGCCGGCTCTTCTCGGCCTTGCTCGCCTTCGCGGCCTCGCGCTCCTCCTCCGTGGGCAGGCTCGCGCCGAAGAGGTAGGCGTAGAGCTCGTGCAGGCGGCGCCCGATGCGATTCGGCGGCGTCTTCGTGATGATGAGCAGACTGAGCGCGAGCAGCGCGATCATGATCACCGTCGCGCCGTACTGCGTGGTGACGTGGATGAGCGACGCCCCGATCATCCAGCCGATGACACCGCCCGCGTGCGCCAGCACCGGCATTCCGTCGACGGCCTGCGGCCGGTTGCTGAAGATGTGGCACAGGCCGGACACGCTGATCAGCGCGAGGACGAGCCCGATGCCGATGCGGGTGTTGTCGTGCACCGACGAGGGATGCCGGAACAGCCACACCGCGAAGACGAAGAGCACCACCGGCAGCACGAACGCGACGCGGCCGAGCAGCCCCCCGAACGACCACGCGTCGAGCGCGTGCGCCCACGACGCGTTGATGAAGAACCACTCGACGCCGGCACCCGCCACGGCGAGCAGCACGAGGAAGAAGGGCAGGCCGTCTCGCCGCTCCTCTTTGGCGAGCGTCTCAGGGCCGAGCGCGCGCGCGGCGCCGCCGACGAGGTGCGCGAGCCCCATCCACGCCTTGGCGATCAGGGCATGCTCGCTCGTCTCGATCACGACGGTCTGGTTCGCCGGGAGCTTCTTGGTGGGGGCGGTCTTCTGCCGGGTCGACTGACCGCGCGTGCCGCCGCCTCCCGCACCGCGGGCGCGCGCTGACGACTTGGTGCTCGTGGCCATGATTGCGAACCTAGCCGCAAGCTATGACATCACCCCGGAATGGGGCCGGAGAGTCTCGCTCTACGCCTCGATGACCAGCGGCACGATCATGGGGCGGCGGCGGTAGCTCGTGTTCACCCAGCGGCCGACAGTGCGCCTGACGAGCTGGGTGAGCGCGTGGTTGTCGCGCACGCCGTTGCCCGCCGCCTCCTTCAGCGCGGCGGCGATCTTCGGCTTGACGTCGTTGAACACCGCGTCGTCCTCGGCGAAACCGCGGGCGTGGATCTCGGGGCCCGCGACGATGCGCCCGGTCGCCGCCTCGACGACGACGATGACCGAGATGAACCCCTCTTCGCCGAGGATCCGGCGGTCCTTGAGGTCGGCATCCGTGATCTCGCCGACGCTCGACCCGTCGACGTAGACGTAGCCGATGTCGAGCTGGCCGACGACCCGCGCCACGCCCTCGTGCAGATCGACCACCGTGCCGTTCGAGGCGAGGATCGTGTTCTCGGCGGGGATGCCCGTCTGGCGGGCGAGCTTGGCGCTGGCATCCAGATGCCGGTACTCGCCGTGCACCGGCATGACGAACGACGGCTTCAGGATGTTGTAGCAGTACAGCAGCTCGCCGGCCGAGGCGTGGCCGGAGACGTGCACCTTGGCATTGCCCTTGTGCACGACCGTCGCGCCGAGCTTCGTGAGGCCGTCGATCACCCGGTAGACCGAGTTCTCGTTGCCGGGGATCAGGCTCGAGGCGAGGATCACGGTGTCCCCGGGGCCGAGCTCGATCTGGTGATCGAGGTTCGCCATGCGGGCGAGGACCGCCATGGGCTCGCCCTGCGAACCCGTCGACATGTAGACGATCTTGTTCTCGGGGAGGTCTGCGGCCTTCTTGTAGTCGATCAGCACGCCGTCGGGGACCTTGAGATAGCCGAGCTCGGCGGCGATGCCCATGTTGCGCACCATGGAGCGGCCGAGCAGAGCGACGCGGCGGCCGTGCTGAGCGGCCGCGTCGAGCACCTGCTGCACGCGGTGCACGTGGCTCGAGAAGCTCGCGACCACGACGCGGCGCGGCGCGTTGGCGATGACGTTGGCGAGCACGGGGCCGATCTCGCGCTCGATCGGCGTGAAGCCGGGCACATCGGCATTCGTCGAGTCGGGCAGGAACAGGTCGACGCCGTTCTCGCCGAGCCGCGAGAACGCGCGCAGGTCGGTGAGGCGCCCATCGAGCGGCAGCTGGTCCATCTTGAAGTCGCCGGTGTGCAGCACGACGCCGGCCCATGTCGTGACGGCGACGGCCAATGCGTCGGGAATGGAGTGGTTGACCGCGATGAACTCGAGGGTGAACGGGCCGAGCGTCTCGACGTCACCCTCTCTGACCTGGAGCGTGTAGGGCTTGATGCGGTGCTCTTTGAGCTTCGCCTCGACGAGCGCGAGCGTGAGACCCGAGCCGATCAGCGGGATGTCGCCGCGCAGCTTGAGCAGATAGGGCACGGCGCCGATGTGGTCCTCGTGCCCGTGCGTGAGCACGATGCCGATGACATCATCGAGCCGGTTCCGGATCGGCCCGAAGTCGGGGAGGATCAGGTCGACGCCCAGCTGGTCCGGCTCGGGGAAGAGCACGCCGCAGTCGACGATGAGGATCTTGCCGTCGATCTCGTAGACCGTCATGTTGCGCCCGACCTCACCGAGGCCGCCGGTCGGGAAGACCCGCAGCGTGTGCGGCTCGAGTGCGGGCGGGTCGAAGACGGCTTCTGCCATGGGTCCTTCTCTTCTGTATACGGATGCCTGACCCGACGGTGCGCTCAGCGTGTGGCGCCGGCGACCTTGGGCAGGGCGCCCCCTGCGGCCGCATTGCGGTCGGGGCGGAAGTTGTGGAAGTCGACGCCCTCGACGTCGCGGACGAGGCTGAGCTCGTTCTCGATGATCGCCGCCTCGGCGTCTTCGGGCCCGACGAGCGGCAGCCGCACGCGAGGCGACTGGATGCGGCCGAGGCCGTGCAGGATGTACTTCGCCGACACCGTGCCCGGGATGTGCGTCATGACGGCGCGCACCAGCGGCTCGAGCTTCTTGTGCTGCGCGGTCGCGGTCGCGAGATCGCCGCGGTTCACGGCGTCGACGATCGTGCGGTACGGCCGGGCCGTGATGTTGGCCGTCACGCCGATGAGGCCGACGGCCCCGATGGAGAGGTGCGGCAGGACATTGCTGTCGTCGCCCGAGAAATAGAGCAGCTCGGTGTTGTTGAGCACGCGGCTCACCTCGGCGAAGTCACCCTTGGCATCCTTGACGGCGACGATGTTGGGGTGCTTGGCGGCCGCGAGCAGGGTCTCGTACTTGATGGGAACGCCCGTGCGGCCGGGGATGTCGTAGAGGATGACCGGAAGGTCGGTCGCGTCGGCGATGTAGCGGAAGTGCGTGAGGATGCCCGCCTGGGTCGGCTTGTTGTAGTACGGCGTCACGATCATGACGCCGTCGATGCCGAGCTTCTCGCTCTTGGTGTAGAGCTCGATGGCGTGCGCGGTCTCGTTCGAGCCGCCCGCCTGGATGATCTTGGCGCGCCCCGCCGCCACGTCCTTCGCGATCTCGATCGCGCGCAGCTTCTCGGCGTCCGTCAGGGTCGAGGTCTCACCCGTCGTGCCCGAGACCACGATGCCGTCGGAGCCGCCCGCGATGACGGCGTCGACGTGCTTCTCGAACCCGGCCCAGTCGACCTCGCCATCGGCGGTCATCGGGGTGACCAGGGCGGTGAGCACCTGGCCGAACGGGTTCTCGGGCGTCGACATGCAACTCAGGTTACCGGGTCGCCCCACGTGGGACTCCGTCATGATTCGTCACCTCCCACCCCAGCTCGCAGCGGCGAACGTAGCGTTGAAGGTGATATGTCCCCTCTCGCAGCAGTCCTCGTCGTCGTCGGCCTCGTCGCCGTCACGACCGTCGTCGGCCTCGTCTGGAAGGCGCGCACCGGGCGCGTCACGACGCGCGGACGCGACGACGCAGAGATCGTGACGCCTGCGGATGTCGGCGCCGACGGCTCCTTCGGCGAGAAGGCGACCCTGCTGCAGTTCTCCACGGAGTTCTGCGCGTACTGCCCGGCGACGCGCCGCCTGCTCGGCGGCCTCGCCGACCGCACGGAGGGCGTCGAGCACGTCGACGTCGACCTGACGCACTCCCCGGAGCTCGCGCAGCGGTTCAACGTGCTGCAGACGCCGACGACTCTGCTGCTCGACGGCCGCGGAGCCGTGCGGGCGCGGATCGGCGGCGCTCCGCGGTCGGCCGAGCTCGAAGCATCCCTCGCCGAAATCCTGAACACACCTGGAGACGACCGTGTCGCAGCCTGACCTCCGCCCTCTGCCGGGAACGCAGGGCATCGACCCGCGCGGCCCGCGCTTCTCGGCCGGCATCACCGCCGTCCTGCTCGCCGTCGACATCGTGCTGGGGCTCGTCGGCCTGCAGCTGGCCGCCTGGATCCTGCTCGTCGTGATCGCGGTGCTGTTCCTGTGGGGCGCGGTCGCCGGCGTGCAGCGGCACCCCTACGGCGCTCTCTACCGCGCGGCGCTGCGACCGCGGCTCGCACCGCCGGCCGAGCTCGAGGACCCCGCTCCCCCGACCTTCGCCCAGCTCGTCGGGCTCATCATCACGGGCCTCGGGGTCGTCCTCGGAATCTGGTTCCCGGTCATCGTGGTGGTCGCCGCCGCGCTTGCGTTCGTCGCCGCGTTCCTCAACTCCGTCTTCGGCTACTGCCTCGGCTGCCAGATGTACCTGCTGCTCGTGCGCGCAGGCGTCATCCGCCGCGGAACGGGATCTGCCGCATAGCCCGTTGCCGCTCCTAGGCTGAACAGGGACCGCCCCGACGACGGGCGCGGCCGACGAACCAAGGAGGCAACCATGGCTCTCACGAGCAACGCATCGGCCGTCTGGAACGGCGATCTGCCGAGCGGCAGCGGAAGCATCACCCTCGACTCGTTGGGGCTCGCGACCTTCTCATACAACTGGAAGGCCCGGTCGGAAGGCGAGAACGGCGTCTCGACGCCCGAGGAGCTGCTCGCCGCCGCCCACGCCGGCTGCTTCGCGATGGCGTTCTCGAACGAGCTCGCCACCGCGGGTCACACCGCCACCCGCGTGTCGGCCAGGGCCGCCGTGACCTTCGACATCTCGCAGGGCGGCATCACCGGCAGCCACCTCGTGGTCGATGCCGAGGTGCCCGGCATCTCGGAGGACGAGTTCCAGCAGATCGCGCAGGCGGCGAAGGCCGGATGCCCCGTCTCGAAGGCGCTCGCGGGGGTGCCCATCACCCTCGAGGCGACGCTCGCCTAGCCGTACCGAGTCACTGGGTCAGTAGCAGAGCAGCGAGAAGGTCTCGACGCCGCGGGCCTCGAGCTTTGCACGGCCGCCGAGGCCGTCGAGCTCGAGGGCCGCGCCGAAGCCGGCCACGTGCCAGCCCGCGCGCTCGATGAGGTTCACCGCGGCGAGGGCCGTGCCGCCCGTCGCGAGGACGTCGTCGACGATCAGCACGCGGCTGCCCCTCGGCAGCTGGTCGACGTGCACCTCGAGGGCGGCCGTGCCGTACTCGAGCGTGTACTCCTGGCTGAGGACCGCGCGCGGCAGCTTGCCCGCCTTGCGCACGCTCAGCACGCCGGCGCCGGACACGATGGAGGCGGCGCCTGCGATCAGGAATCCGCGCGCCTCGAGCCCGCCGATCGAGTCGAACCGCCCCTCGAAGGGTGCGGTGACCGCCGTGGCGAGCGCCTTGAGCGCCGGGCCGTCCGCGAAGACGGGGGTCAGATCGCGGAACACGATACCGGGCTCGGGGAAATCGGGAATCGCCTCGATCAGGCCGTCGACGAGCGCTGCTTCAGGGGAAGAGGTCACCTGAAGAAGCCTACGGTTTCGCGGGAGCCGAGCGGGACAGTCTGATGGCTTCGCGCAGAGCCCACCGGGCCCGCCGCCGGTCGCCGGACGCGTCATAGGCGAGCCCCAGCCGGAACCACGCACGCCAGCTGCCCGGCTCGGCCTCCACCTCGGCCTTGTAACGCGGGAACTCCTCGTCGGCGACGGCGCGCACGGGACGGCCGGATGCCGTGACGGCACTCTCGACGGGAAGGCCGCCCTCTGCCGCGAGCAGCTTCACGAGCTTCTCGGTCTGGAATCCGAACCACAGCTCACGCCCGAGCGCCCAGATCGCGATCAGCGGGAACACGATCAGCGCACAGCCGGCGACGACGCCCAGCACGGTGCCCGCCTCGAAGAGCAGAACCGCGCGCTGCCCCGCGATCACGATGTAGAGCAGCAACAGCAGCGCCATGAACAGCGCGGCGAGCCGATTCCTCATCGCTCGCCGGGGGCGATGCCGAGGTCGACCAGGGCGTCGAGGCCGACCGTCAGCCCGGTGCGCTCCGCCGCCGCCCGCAGCGCGAGCAGGATGCCCGCGGAGTACGCGCTCGCCCCGATGACGTTGTGGCTGATCACGAGGGTCTCGCCTTCGGCGCCGAAGGTGACCTCCTGCCGGGCGGAGACGCCCGGCAGGCGCAGGCTGTGGATCGGCACGCTGCCCACCTGCTGACCGCGGGCGCGCTGGTCGATGTGCGGGGCGGAGACGGGGCCGAGATCGCCGCGCGCCGCCTGGATCAGCTCGGCCGTGCGCACAGCGGTTCCCGACGGGGAGTCGACCTTCCCGGCGCCGTGCGTCTCGACGATCTCGATCGCGTCGAAGAAGCGGCTCGCCGCCGCCGCGAAGGCGGTGCCCAGGGCGCTGCCGAGAGAGAAGTTCGGGATCACGACGACGCCCCGCTCGGGGTGCCGCGCGAGCAGCGTGGTGAGGCCCGCGAGCCGCTCGGCCGACCAGCCGGACGTGCCCACGACGACGTTGCGCCCGTGCGTGACCGCGTACTCGACCACGGTCGGGCTCACCTGGGGCAGTGTCACGTCGAGGACGACATCGCTCGCGGCATCCCCCGCGCCCAGCATCTCGGCGAGCTCGCTCGTCGAGCCGAGCCGCGCGACCACCTCGAAACCGTCCGTGCGCTCGAGAAGAGCGGTCGCCGCCGAGCCCAGCTTGCCGGTCGCGCCGACCACGGCCACGCGGATCGTCATGTCGTCGAGTTTAGTGTTGGGTGCCATGCCCTTCGAATCCGTGCCCGTGACCGATGCGCGCGCCCAGGAGCTCCTTACGGAGTACTTCGAGTACCGCTCCGCAACCTTCCCCGTCGCCGACGGCTACGTCGTGAAGCTCCCCGACCCGGCCGTGTTCACTCCGCCGCTCGGCGAGTTCGTGCTGGCGCTCGACGACGACGGGCGGGCGATCGGCTGCGGCGGCATCCGCCGGCTCGCCGACGACGTGCTCGGCAGCCCTCGCGTCGTGTGGGAGGTGAAGCACCTGTGGGTGCGGGATGCCGGGCGGGGGCGCGGCACCGGGCGTGCCCTGCTCGCCGAGCTGGAACACCGCGCAGCGCGCAGCGGCGCCACGACGGTCGTGCTCGACACGAACGCGAGCCTCGTGGCCGCGAACCGGCTCTACACGTCGAGCGGCTACGTCTCGATCCCCGCGTACAACGACAACGGCAACGCGACGACGTGGTTCCGGAAGGACCTCGGCTGACCGCTCAGAACGGCAGCGGCTCGGGCAGACCCGTGCGCAACTCGGCGGGCAGGTGGCCGAGGTCGTTGAAGACGAGCAGCTCGGGCTTCTTCGCGGGGCGATGGCGGATGACCGTGAGCGACGCGTTCGCCGCGTTGAGCCCGAGCCACCGCCAGGTCGGCGCATCGAGCACCTCGCGCACGAACCATGCGATCACGAAGTTGTGGGTGATCAGAAGGTCGTGACGCTCGGCCCGGGAGGGCGACAGGAACTCGGCGACGGCGTCGTCCATCTGCGCGTGCCCCGCCTCGATCTGCGCTTCGCTGACGCCGTGGAAGAACGGTTCGAACGACTTCGGCGTGCCGGGCTCGGGGCCAGAGGGAATGCAGTCGAAGAGCAGGTTGGACGGCTCGGGCTCGATGGCGGGCAGTCGCTCAGCGAGGACTCGGGCCGTCTGCTCTCCGCGCGTCAGGGGCGAGTGGTAGGCGCCGGTGAACGGCACTCCCCCGAGGCGATCAGCCAGCATCCGGACCTGGCGAATGCCACGTGGCGACAGCGGGCCGTCCTGCATGCCGTGCTCGGCGTCCTGCTGCTCGCCGTGTCGGACGAGGTACAGATAATGCGTCATCGCAGCCCCACCCCCGCGAAGTCGTCGGCAGCCACATCACCGACCGCGGCGAGCGTCGGCGTTACGGCGGCGAATTCCGCCGCGAGAGCCTGAACGTCGGCGGCGCTGACCAGCGCGAGGCGGCGCAGGGTCTCGTCGAGATCGGCGAACTCGCCCATCGTGATCTCGGCGCGGCCGAGCCGGGTCATGCGCGTGTCGGAGTCCTCGAGCGCGAGCGCGCTGCCGCCCGAGAGCTGGCCGACGGCGCGGCGCAGCTCCTCGCCCGTGATGCCGTACTCGGCGATGCGCGCGAGCTCGTCGCGGGCGAGCTCAACGACCTGCGGCGCCTTGTGCGGGGCGCAGCCGGCGTAAACGCCGAACAGTCCGGCGTCGGCGAATCCCGCTGCGAACGAGTACACGGAGTAGGCGAGCCCGCGCTTCTCGCGGATCTCCTGGAAGAGCCGGCTCGACATGCCGCCGCCCAGCACCGAGTTGAGAACGGCGAGGGCCGTGCGCCGCTCGTCGGTCGCGACGAGCCCGGGCACGCCGAGGAACAGATTCACCTGCTCGACGGGGCGCTGGATCGTCACCACAGCCGGTCGGT
>NZ_JBLRDT010000047.1:0-16000 GCF_057512245.1 Gryllotalpicola sp. CP2-P1 | reverse complement strand
GCAGCGAGCTCGTGCTGCTCGCGGTGCCGGACGACCAGCTGCCCGGCCTCGTCGAGGGCCTTGCCGCCGTCGGCGCCTGGCAGCCCGGCCAGCTCGTCGTGCACACGGCACCGGGGCTCGGCGTCGGGGTGCTGCGCCCCGCGCTCGCCTCGGGGGCGATTCCGCTCGCGATCCACCCGGCGATGGCCTTCACCGGCACGCGCCTCGACCTGGCGCGGATGGCCGAGACGTACTTCGCCGTGACGGCGCCGGCGCCCGTGCAGCCGATCGGGCAGGCTCTCGTCGTCGAGATGGGCGGCGAGCCGGTGCTCGTCGCAGAAGAAGACCGCGCGGCATACGGCGAGGCGATCGCGACGGCCGCGAGCTTCAGCAGGCGCATCGTCGAGCAGGCGACCGGGATGCTGGCCGAGCTCGGCTTCGAGCAGCCCGGTGCATACCTCAGTTCGCTGGTGCGCTCGACGGTCGACGAAGCGCTGCGGAAGGCGGGGATGGCGCCGCCGCTGGACCTCTCCGAGATCGAAGGGAACGAATGACCACCACCGAGACGCCGACCGTGCTCGAGACGATCGCGGCGACTCGCGAGCTGGTGCGCTCCGCCCGCGCGGCCGGGAAGCGCATCGCGCTCGTGCCGACCATGGGCGCCCTGCACGACGGGCACCTGGCGCTCGTCGCGCGCGGCCGCGAGCTCGCCGACGTCGTGATCGTCTCGATCTTCGTCAACCCGCTGCAGTTCGGGCCGAGCGAGGACTTCGAGCGCTACCCCCGCACCCTCGATGCGGACCTCGCGGCGCTCGCCGGCAGCGCCGATGCGGTGTTCGCGCCGACGGTCGCCGAGATGTACCCGGGCGGCGCCTCGCAGACGACCGTGCACGCCGGCCCCGTCGCCGAGCGCTACGAGGGCGCTTCGCGCCCCGGGCACTTCGACGGCATGCTGACCGTGGTCAGCAAGCTGCTGAACATCGCGCAGCCCGACGTCGCGCTGTTCGGGCAGAAGGACGCCCAGCAGGCGTTCCTCGTGAAGCAGATGGTCGCCGACCTGAACCTGCCGGTGCGCATCGAGGCGGTGCCGATCGTGCGCGAGCTCGACGGTCTCGCCCTCTCGAGCCGGAACCGCTACCTGTCGGAGAGCGAGCGAGTGCTGGCGCTCACGCTCTCCGCTGCGCTGCGTGCCGCCCGCGAGGCATCCGATCGCGGCGAGAGCGTCGCGGCAGCCCGCGCGGCCGGCCTCGCACGTTTCGACCAGCAGCCGGACGTTAGGCTTGACTACCTGGTCATCGTCGATCCGGCGACGTTCTTGCCGCTGGAGGACGACGCGACGGGCGACGGTCTCATTCTGGTCGCCGCTCGCGTGGGCGCCACGCGCCTGATCGACAACGCACCCCTCCACTTCTGACAGGAACCGCCATGGCCGACCGCGACCAGCCGATCGACGAGACCCCCGAGCCGACGCCCGAGGAGATCAACGAGCAGAAGGCCGTGCGCCTGGCCAAGCGCGAGCGGCTGCAGGCCGAGAGCCCCGACCTTGGCGGCGGCGCGTACCCGGTGAGCCTGCCCGTCACGACGACCATTCCCGAGGTGCGCGCGCAGTGGGGCTCGCTCGCCGCCGACGAGACCTCCGGTCAGGTCGTCGGCCTCGCGGGCCGCGTCGTGAATCAGCGCAACACCGGCAAGCTGTGCTTCGCGGTGCTGCAGTCGGGCGACGGCTCGCGTCTGCAGGCGATGGTGTCGCTCGCGTCGGTCGGCGAAGAGAGCCTGCAGCGCTGGAAGGAGCTCGTCGACCTCGGCGACCACGTGTTCGTGCACGGCGAGGTCATCTCGTCGCGCCGCGGCGAGCTGTCGATCATGGTCGACGAGTGGCAGATCGCGGCGAAGGCGATCCTGCCGCTGCCGAACATGTACAAGGAGCTGTCTGAGGAGACGCGCGTGCGCTCGCGCTACCTCGACCTGATCCAGCGCGAGCAGGCGCGCCGCACCGTCGTGACGCGTGCGAAGGCGACTGCGTCGGTGCGCGCCACGTTCGCTAAGAACGGATTCCTGGAAGTCAGCACCCCGAAGCTGCAGACCATGCACGGCGGGGCATCCGCTCGCCCCTTCGTCACGCACTCGAACGCGTTCGACACCGATCTCTACCTCTCGATCGCGCCCGAGCTCTACCTCAAGCGCGCGGTCGTGGGCGGCATCGATCGCGTCTACGAGATCGCGCGCAACTTCCGCAATGAGGGCGCGGACTCCACGCACTCGCCCGAGTTCGAGATGATCGAGGCCTACCAGGCATACGGCGACTACAACTCGATCGCCGACCTCACCCAGCAGCTCATTCAGGACGCCGCGCTGGCCACCAACGGCTCGCACGTGGTGACCTGGGCCGACGGCACCGAGTTCGACCTCGGCGGCGAGTGGGACCGCATCTCGATGTACGACTCGCTGAACGAGGCGGCGGGCACGGCGTTCACCCCCGAGACGCCTCTGGCCGAGCTCGAGGCTCTTGCCGCGCGCGAAGGGCTCTCGATCGCTCACCCGATCCACGGCAAGTACATCGAAGAGCTGTGGGAGCACTTCGTGAAGGGCGGCCTCACCCGCCCGACGTTCGTGATGGACTTCCCCCTCGACACCTCGCCACTGACCCGCCAGCACCGCTCGATTCCCGGCGTCGTCGAGAAGTGGGACCTGTACGTGCGCGGTTTCGAGCTCGCGACCGGCTATTCCGAGCTCGTCGACCCCGTGATCCAGCGCGAGCGCTTCGTCGCGCAGGCGGCGCTGGCCGCGGCGGGCGACGACGAGGCGATGCGGGTCGACGAGGACTTCCTGCGTGCGCTCGAGTTCGGGATGCCGCCGTCGGGCGGCATGGGCATGGGGGTCGACCGCCTGCTGATGGCGCTGACCGGTCTCGGCATCCGAGAGACGATCCTGTTCCCGCTGGTGAAGTAGGGCGGCCGCCCGCGGCAACTAGTTCCCGTTCCGGACGTGCGCGCCCGGTGCCGCGGGCGCGGCTGTCCGGAACGGGAACTACTCGCGCTCGGCGAGGTGCGCTCCGAGGGGGCGAACGGCTAGCCGCGCTGCCCGAGGTGCGCGCGCACCGCAGCCTCGTACTCCTCATCAGAGAGCTCGTCGACCTGCTTCGCGTCGCGGCGGTCGACCCGCGACCAGCGCGTGAACAGCGCGATGATCACCGGCAGGTCGGCCACCTCGGCGAGGAACCACAGGAAGTCGCCCGAGAGATGCTGGTCGTGCAGCGGGTTCGGGAACCAGTGCGGCAGCGCGGCGCCTGCGACCGTGTGCGTCGCGGCCGCGACCCCGTCGAGCACGTTGCCGTTGAGGCGCAGCAGGATGCCGGGGATCGAGTCGAGCAGCAGCTCGACGATCGCCAGCAGGAACTCGTAGATGATGAAGGTGCTCGAGCGGTGCTCGGTGTCCTCGGTGATCGGCAGCGTGATGAGCAGCCCGATGAACGGCACGAGTAGGGTGATCGCGGCCGCCCACCCCGGGTCGAGACGCAGCGGCCCGGCGAGCGGCGTCAGGAAGAACAGGAAGCCGACGAGCGGCACGAGCGGCGCGAAGATCGCGTTGCCCATGAGCCGAACGGGCCATGAGCGCAGCGCCGCCTCGAGGGCGGCGCGGGCACCGGGCCGAAAGGTGCGCCGCATCAGCGTGATCGGCATGCCGAGCGCGACCATCATCGGCACGAGGAAGATCAGCAGGGCGATGCGCGTCGTGAACGCCCAGCGCAGGTCGTGCGACCAGGTGCCGAGGAACCCGAACTGGATCCACGCGTACGATCCGAGCCCGAGCAGGTAGAAGCACCAGGCGCGCCACGCGGGCCAGCGCTCGCGGCGGTGCGCGAGCACGACGAGCCCCCACGTGTACAGCGCCGCGCCGATCGCGATCGCGAGAGCGGCGACGGGGTCGAACGAGAACGTGGTCAGGAAGACGGGAATCGGCGGCGTGGTGGTGTTCCTCTCTAGCCGAGTACCAGCATGGACCCATGAACTATCCGCTCGCTGGGCGCACGGCGCTTGTCACCGGGGTCTCGCGGCCCAAAGGCATCGGCTATGCCGTCGCGCTGCGGCTCGCGCAGGCGGGGGCGAGTGTCATGGTGCATCACTACGCCCCGCACGACGCGGAGCAGCCGTGGGGCGGTGCGGATGTCGAGGCGGTGCGGGCAGGCATCCGATCGGCGCTCATCGACGGTGCGCACGTGGCGGACTTCCATGCAGATCTCGCGGATGCCTCAGCGGCGGCACCGCTCATCGAGCAGACCGCCGCCGTGACCGGCCGGCTCGACATCCTCGTCTGCAATCACGCGCGGTCGGGCGACGACGGCTCCCTGCTCAAGGCGACGGCGGAGCAGCTCGACGCGCACTGGGCGGTGAACGCGCGCGCGTCGTTCCTGCTCACGAAGCGCTTCGCCGAGCTGTTCGCGTGGGACGGCACGGAGGAGAACACGGCTCGCGTGATCTGGTTCACGAGCGGCCAGCTGTTCGGGCCGATGCGTGCCGAGATGGCGTATGCCGCCTCGAAGGCGGCGCTCGCCGGCGCGACGCAGACGGCGGCGGCAGAGCTGCTCGGGCGCGGCGTGCTGCTCAACACGGTGAACCCGGGGCCGACCAACACGGGGTACCTCGACCCCGAGACCACCGACCGCCCCGAGGTGCTCGGCGAGCTGCGGGCGGCGATGCCGCTGAAGCGCTTCGGGGCACCCGACGACGTCGCTCGGCTGATCGCGTGGCTCGTCGGGCCGGAGGGCCGCTGGGTGGTCGGCGAGGTGATGTCGAGCGACGGGGGATTCCGGCTGGGGCTTTAGAGCTGGGTCGCGCGCGCCTCGGGAACTTCGCCGCCCTCGAGCAGCCTGAGATCCTCGTCGGCGAGCTGCGTGCCGGCCTGCGAGGTCTGCGCGGTCGGGCCTAGTCGGAGGGCCCGGCGAGGCCCATCGTGCGGGGCGCGAGCTCGGATTGCAGCACCAGCGTCGCGGCGCCGACAGCCGCGGCATCCTGCATCTGCGGCGACAGGCGCACCCGGATGCCGTGCCGCGAGCGCGCGAAGAACTCCGCGTTGACCTGAGAGTCGATCACGCGCAGGTAGATCGATCCGGCGATCGCGAACGCGGGCCCCGCGAGCGTGATCGAGTCGAGGTCGAACAGGTTCGCGAGCGACGTCACGGCGGTGGCGAGATGACGCGCGGATGCCTCGAGCAGGCCGGTCGCGAACTCGTCGCCCCTCGTCGAGGCCTTCGCGAGGGCGGTGAACTGGGCGAAGTCGTCGCCGGAGAGCGCGAGGCGGGCGACCTCATCGGGGTGCTCCCGCGCCGCGCGCACGACCGCGGTCGGATCGGCGACGTCTTCGGCGATGAGGCGGCGGCCCGACGCATCCGCGCCGACTGTGATGTGCCCGAGCTCGGCGGTGTTCGAGCTCGCGCCCCGGAACACGGTGCCGTCGATGAGTACGCCGGCGCCGAGGCCGAGCCCCATGTAGACGGTCGCGTGCGCCCGTGCGCCCTCGGTCGCTCCCCCCCAGAAGTCGCCGAGCGCCGCGGCGGTCGCGTCGTTGTCGAACACGACGGGCAGCCCGGTGGCCTCGGCGATGAGGTCGCGCAGTGGCACGTTCTGCCACGCCTCCATGTGCGCGGGTCCGAAGACCATTCCGCGTGCGACGTCGACGGGCCCAGGTGCGACGACGCCGATGCCGACGACGAGCTGCTCGTCGATGCCGAGCCCGAGCAGGATGAGGTGGATCTGCTCGACGAGCGCCGTGATCATCGCGCCCGGCTCGCTGGCGCCGACGCCGGGGGCGCGCAGGCGGCCGACCACCGCCCCGCGCAGGTTCACGACGACGTAGGTGATGGATTCCCCGCCGAGCTGCACCCCGACGGCGTAGCGCGCCGACGTGTCGACCTCGAGCAACACGACCGGCCGACCGCCATTGGGGCGACCGAGACCCGCTTCGTGGATGAGGCCCTCATCGAGCAGCTGGCGCACGACGGTCGACATCGTCGCTGCGGTCAGCCCGGTCTCGGCGGCGAGGTCGGTGCGGCTGATCGGGCCGAGCGTGCGGATCAGGTCGAGGACGAGCCCCTTGCTGGTTCCCGTCGACAGGGAGACGCGGCCGCGAGCCATGCGGTCTCCTCTCCAGCAATTCGGTGCGTTACCTCATTGTGACGCGCACTCCGATCCTAGTAACTTGACGCGCTTTATAAAGTCATCTAAAAAAGTGGAAACGCACCGCGACGGCGAGGTCGACGCTGATCCTCGCGGCGAGTGCTGGAAGCACCACCTGCCTCCATCTCCACTGAAGGGTCAACGATGACAACCACCAGGAAGCGGCTCCTTCTCGGCGCCGCCGCGCTCGCGGCATCCGCCGCTCTTGCGCTCTCGGGCTGCTCCGGCTCGAGCAGCAGCACGTCCACGTCCGGCGCCGGCAGCACCGTCACGGTGTTCTCGGGCCAGGTCGGCAACTTCACCGAGAACTTCAACCCGCTGAGCCCCACGGGCTCCGGCCTGCAGCCCACCAACGGCGTCATCTACGAGCCGCTCTTCTACTACAACAAGGCGAAGGCGGGGAATCCGGTGCCGCTGCTCGGCACGTCGTTCACGTGGAACGACGACGGCACCGAGCTCACCGTGAAGGTGCGCCAGGGCGTCAAGTGGTCCGACGGGAAGCCCGAGACGGCCGATGACGTCGTCTACACGCTGAACCTCGTATCGAACAATCCGGCCCTCAACACCTCCGGCCAGAAGTGGGTCGCCAAGAAGACCGACGACAGCACCGTCGTCATCGACTTCCCCAAGACGGCCTTCACGCTCGAGCCGCAGATCCTCGGCAACGAGCCGATCGTCCCCGAGCGCATCTGGAAGAACATCTCGGACCCGACCAAGACGACCAACACGAACCCCGTGGGCACCGGACCGTACATGCTCAAGAGCTTCACGCCGCAGAGCTTCCTGCTCGTGAAGAACCCGAACTACTGGGGCACGGGCGACAGCGCGCCCAAGGTGAGCCAGGTGCGCTACATCTCCCTGTCGAACGCGGATGCCGCGACCTCGGCCCTGCAGCAGGGCCAGGTCGACTACATGGGCTCGTTCCTGCCGACGCTGAAGAGCATCATGAGCCAGCACAAGAACCTGTCGTACTCGAACAGCCCGCAGGCGACGACCGCGCTCTTCACGTGCTCGAACCCCGACCTCGGCTGCACCGGTCCCCAGACCGACCCGGCCGTGCGCCAGGCGCTGTACTACGCGATGGACCGGACCCAGCTGAGCAACCAGGCCGCGGCCGGTTTCAGCGCGCCGGCGTCGCCCTCGCTGATCCTCAACACGGTCAACAAGGACCAGATCACGAGCCCCGACTACCTGAAGACGCCGCAGTCGGCTGACGTCGCAAAGGCGAAGAGCCTGCTCGAGGCCGCCGGCTGGACCCTCGGCTCGAAGGGCTACTACGAGAAGGACGGCAAGGAGCTCGACCTCAGCGTCAACGTGGTGTCCGGCTGGACCGACTACGACACGATCTGCACGCTGCTGCAGGGCCAGTTCAAGAAGGCCGGCATCAAGCTCGCCGTGAACCAGGTGGCGCAGAACGCCTGGACTCAGGCCGAGGTCTCCGGCAAGTACCAGCTGTCGGTCAACTCGATCAACATGGGGCCGTCGTCGAACCCGTACTTCCAGTACAACCAGTACCTGAGCACCGCGGCGACGGCGAAGGTCGGCGGCTCCGCGACCACCAACGTCTCGCGCTACTCGAACCCCGCGGTCGACGCCGCGATCTCGTCGCTCGCGAGCACCAACGACGAGGCCAAGGAGCAGGCGGCGTACAAGACGATCCAGGACGCGATCGTCAAGGACATGCCGTACGTGCCCGTCTACGTCAACTCGGCGCTCGCCGAGTACAACAACTCGCACGCCACGGGTTGGCCGAGCCAGGACAACCAGTACGCCTTCCCGCTTCCGTGGGGCGGCAACTGGGGCGTCGGCATCGTCCTGAAGACGATCCGGCCGGTCGGCAAGTAACCCGAGATCGGGAACGCGGGGTGGGGCGGTCGTCGCAGGCCGCCCCACCCGGCACCGAAAGGCAGAGAAGCATGCGGTTCTACCTGCAAAAAGTGGGGTTCTACGTCGTCGCGATCTGGGCGGCCATCACGATCAACTTCGTCATTCCTCGACTGATGCCGGGGAATCCGGTCGACGTCATCATCTCCAAGATGGGCGCGGCTGGCCAGACCGTGACGCCGCAGACGCGCCACGCGATCGAGGTCGCACTCGGCGGCGGCAGCGGCCCGTGGTGGCAGCAGTACGGCGCCTATCTCGCCAATCTCGCCCACGGCGACCTCGGGGTCTCTCTGGTCGCCTACCCCGAGAAGGTGAGCACCGTCATCGGCCAGGCGCTCCCGTGGACGATCGCGCTCGTCGGCCTCGCGACCGTCATCTCCTTCATCATCGGTATCGGGCTCGGCACCTTCGCCGGGTGGAAGCGCGGCTCGTGGCTCGACAACCTGATCCCGGTGACGACGATGTTCCAGGCCGTGCCGTACTTCTGGCTCGCGCTCATCCTGCTCCTGCTGCTCAGCCGAGTGGTGCAGTGGTTCCCGTTCGCGGGCGGCTACGACGTCAACTCGGGCCTGATGCCCGGGTTCAGCCTCCAGTTCGTCGGCAGCGCGCTCTACTACGGCTTCCTGCCGGCCCTCACGATCGTGCTCTCGTCGATCGGCGGGTGGATGCTCGGCATGCGCAACATGATGGTCTCCACGCTGTCTGAGGACTACATCGTCACGGCCGAGGCGAAGGGCCTCAAGCCGAGCCGTGTGCGCATGACCTACGCGGCGCGGAACGCGGTGCTGCCCTCACTCTCGGGCTTCGCGATCTCGCTCGGCTTCGTCGTCGCCGGCTCGATCGTCACCGAGCAGGTGTTCAGCTACCCGGGCATCGGGCAGCTGCTGTTCAGCGCCGTCTCCAACAACGACTATGCCCTGATGCAGGGCGTGTTCCTCGTCATCTCACTGTCGGTGCTCGCCGCGAACCTCGTGGTCGACGTGCTGTACGGCCTCATCGACCCGCGCACCCGCGCCCGCTGACCGGAAGGACCGTCACTCATGGCATCCACTGTCGCCCTCGACGACCTCGAGCCCGCGGTCGCCCCCTCGGCCAAGCGGAGCAGCCTCGCCGCGCTGCTGCCGACCATGTCTCCCAAGCTGATCGTGGGCCTCGTGATCGGAGCCGTCATCGTGCTCTGGGCGATCGTCGGCCCACTCGTGGTCGGCGATCCTGACGCGATCAGCACCCTGGCGTTCGCTCACCCCGGAACGCGCGGCCACCTGCTCGGCACCACCCAGACCGGTCAGGACGTGTGGTCTCAGATCGCCTGGGGCACCCGCGGCTCTCTCATCATCGGCTTCTCCGTCGGCGTCATGGCCACCGTGCTCTCGGCGCTGTTCGGTGTCCTCGGCGCGTACATCGGCGGTGCCGTCGACGAGGGCTTCGCGCTGTTCACGAACGTCGTGCTGGTCATCCCCGGCCTCCCGCTCGTGATCGTCATCGGCAACTACGTGCCGCAGAACAGCCGCGGCCTCTTCCTCGTCGCCGTCGTGCTCGCGATCACGAGCTGGGCGGGCTCGGCCCGCGTGCTGCGCGCCGTGACGCTCTCGCTGCGCAACCGGGACTACGTCTCGGCGTCGCGCGTGTCGGGCGAGCGGACCTGGCGCATCCTCGTCGTCGAGATCCTGCCGAACCTGATCCCCGTGATGGCGAGCCAGTTCGTGTTCGCGATCATCTTCGCGATCCTCGGCGAGGCGGGCCTGTCGTTCCTCGGCCTCGGCGCAAGCGGCACCTTCACGCTCGGCACGATCCTGTTCCAGGCGAATCAGGCGCTCGCCCTGACGCAGGGCGCCTGGTGGTGGTTCATCCCGCCGGGGCTCGTGATCGCCCTGTTCGGCTGCGCACTGTCGCTGATCAACTTCTCGATCGACGAGATCATCAACCCCAAGCTGCGCAACTCGACGCGTTCGCAGCGCAAGAAGTGGGGACTCAGCCCCGCGCAGATCAAGCAGCTGGAAGCGGAGAACCTGAAATGAGCACGGCTACGCCGGAGGCGGAGGCCACGACTCCGCGGCACCTCGCCGACCCCGTCATCACGATCGACGACTTCAGCGTCGACTATGCGGGCCAGGTCACGACTCACGCGGTCAAGAACGTCAGCCTGACGCTCGGCCGGGGCGAGATCCTGGGCCTCGCCGGGGAATCCGGCTGCGGCAAGTCCACGCTGGCCTACGGCATCACGCGACTGCTCAAGCCCCCTGCCCTCATCACAAGCGGCAGCGCGACCTTCCACTCGCGAGAGGGCTGGTCCGCCGACCTGTCGACGCTGTCGGGCGATGAGCTTCGGCAGTTCCGCTGGGACAAGATCTCGATGGTCTTCCAAGGGGCGATGAACTCGCTGAACCCGGTGATCTCGATCCAGGCGCAGCTCGAGGACGTGTTCACCACGCACCGCCCGGAGCTGTCCCGGGCCGAGCGGGTGCAGAAGTGCGGGGACCTGCTCGAGCGCGTGGGCGTCGACCGCTCGCGCCTCAAGTCGTTCCCGCACGAGCTCTCGGGCGGCATGCGGCAGCGCGTGATGATCGCCATGGCGATGGCGCTCGACCCGCAGGTGATGATCATGGACGAGCCGACGACCGCACTGGACGTCGTCGTGCAGCGCGAGATCCTCGACGAGATCACCCGGCTGCGCGCCGAGCTGGGCTTCGCGGTCATCTTCATCACCCACGACCTGCCGCTGCTGCTCGAGATCAGCGACCGCATCGCCGTCATGAAGGCGGGCGAGATCGTCGAGCTGAACGACGCATACGAGCTCTACACCAACCCCCGAAACGACTACACCAAACGGCTGCTCGCGTCGTTCCCCTCACTCACCGGTGAGCGCGGCGACTTCATCCGCACGGGTGTCGCCGACGACCGGCTCGAAGAGACGAAGCAAGCCGACGCCGACGAGGACGCGGCGAACGAAGGAGCCCCCGCATGAGCACGCTCGAGTTCCGGAATGTCACCAAGGAGTATCGGATTCGCGGTGAGCGCGGCCGCTCAAGCAAGCTTCTCGCCGTGAACGACGTGAGCTTCACGATCGAGTCGGGCAAGACCGTCGCGCTCGTGGGGCAGTCGGGCTCGGGGAAGTCGACGATCGCGAAGCTGCTGCTGCAGCTCGAGGCGCCGACCTCGGGCGAGATCCTGCTGGACGGGCATCCGATCAAGCGGCACGGCGCGGGCCTGCGGGACTACCGCAACCACGTGCAGATGGTCTTCCAGGACCCGTTCGCGTCGCTCAACCCGTATCACTCGATCGCGCACCACCTCGCGCGGCCGCTCAAGATCCACGGCCGGGCGAAGACCAAGGCGGAGATCGACGCGCAGGTGCGCCGGCTGCTCGAGCGGGTGCGGCTCACCCCGGCCGACGAGGTCGCGGCGAAGCACCCGCACGAGCTTTCCGGCGGCCAGCGACAGCGTGTCGCCATCGCGCGCGCCCTCGCGCCCCAGCCGACCATGCTGATCGCCGACGAGCCGGTCTCAATGCTCGACGTGTCGATCCGCCTCGGGGTGCTGAACCTCTTGGCGCAACTGCAGCGCGAGGACAATCTGGGCGTGCTCTACATCACTCACGACCTGGCGACCGCCCGGCACTTCAGCGACGAGATCCTCGTGATGTACAAGGGCGAGATCGTCGAGCGCGGGCCGTCGGACGACGTGATCCTCGCCCCTCAGCACGAATACACGAAGAGGCTCGCAGCCGCGGCCCCCAACCCCGAGCTGCGCCTCAAGCAGATCTCGGGCGCGGGCGCCTGAGCCCGAGCCGGCACCACGACGAAAGCCGACCATGACGTACACACCCGCAACCTTCACGCCGATCGCCGCAGACTGGGTCGCAGCGCCACTCGACGGGCCGCTACCCGCCGGATTCCCGGCCGGCTCGCTGCCCGCCGCGGTGCCAGGCGTGATCCACACCGACCTGCTGCGCGCCGGTCTCATCGCCGACCCGTTCGACGGCGACAACGAGGCGGCGCAGCAGTGGATCGGCGACACCTCGTGGCGCTACTCGACGAGCTTCGAGTGGCACGACGACGGGTCGACGCGGCACGACCTGGTGGCCTACGGGCTCGACACGGTCGCGACCGTGCGCCTCAACGGCGAGGTCGTCGCGCGCACGGAGAACCAGCACCGCTCCTACCGCTGGCCGGTCGCCGAGCTGCTGCGCGAGGGCGCGAACGAACTCGTGATCGACTTCGCCGCGCCCGTGCCCGAGGCGAGCGCCCGTGCCGAGAGGTTCGGCGCGCTGCCGCGGGTGAACCATCACGAGTTCAACCAGCTGCGCAAGACCGCCTCGCACTTCGGCTGGGACTGGGGCATCGACGTCGCCGGCGTCGGCATCTGGCAGCCGATCGGCATCGACTCGTGGTCGGGCGTGCGCATCGACGCGGTGCGCCCGCTCGTCGCGGTCGACGACTCGGGCGCGGGTGTGCTGACGGCGCATGTCGCGCTCGAGTGGGACGGGCGCGGCTCGCGCGACGATTCCGGGCTCGCCGTCACGGTGAAGGTCGCAGGCGCGGGGCAAGGTGCGACGGCGGTCGAGCACGTGACGAGGGATGCCGCGGGCGCGGTCGTCGAGGCGCGGGTGCCCGACGTGCAGCGGTGGTGGCCGATCGGCCACGGGGAGCAGCCCCTCTACGACGTGACGGTCTCGGTGGGCGAGGCGCAGTGGGTGGGCCGCGTCGGGTTCCGGAATGTCCGCGTGAACACCGCGCCCGACGACGCTGGCCGCCCGTTCGAGGTCTACGTCAACGACGAGCTCGTGCTGGTGCGTGGCGTGAACTGGATTCCCGACCATGCCTTCCTCACCGAGGTCGACGCCGACCGCTATGCGCGCCGACTCGCGGATGCGGTCGACGCCAACATCAACCTGATCCGCATCTGGGGCGGCGGCATCTACGAGTCCGATGCGTTCTACGACCGGGCCGACGAGCTCGGCCTTCTCGTCTGGCAGGACTTCCTGTTCGCGTGCGCCGCCTATGCGGAAGAGGAGCACCTCGCCGCCGAGGTCGAGGCCGAGGCGCGCGAGCAGATCACCCGGCTCTCCGGGCATCCCTCGCTCATCATCTGGAACGGCAACAACGAGAACATCTGGGGCTACGTCGACTGGGGGTGGGCGGCGGCGCTCGGCGAGCGCACGTGGGGCGAGGGCTACTACCGCGAGCTGTTCCCGCGGCTGCTCGCCGAGCTCGACCCGACGCGGTTCTACTCGCCGGCGTCGCCCTACAGCTTCGGCGAGTACCTGCACCCCAACGACGAGCACCACGGCACCATGCACATCTGGGACGTCTGGAACCGCCGCGACTACTCGGTGTATCGCGACTACACGCCCCGCTTCGCGTCGGAGTTCGGCTTCCAGGGGCCGCCTGCGTGGTCGACCCTGGCGCGGGTCGTGCACGACGAGCCGCTCGACCCGTTCGGCCACGAGATGCTGGTGCACCAGAAGGCCGAGCGGGGCAACGAGAAGCTCGACCGCGGAGCGCGGGGGCACCTGCCCGAGCCGGCATCCATCGACGACTGGCACTGGACCACGCAGCTCAACCAGGCTCACGCGATCGCGTTCGGCGTCGCGCACTTCCGGTCGCTCACCCCGCACAACACGGGCACGGTCCTGTGGCAGCTGAATGACAACTGGCCGGTGGTGTCCTGGGCGGCCGTCGACTTCGACGAGCACCGCAAGCCGCTCTGGTATGCGCTGCGCGATGTGTATGCCCCGCGCTTCGCCACGATCCAGCCGCGCTCGTCGGCGCAGGCTCTGGCCGATGCCTTCGAGGGTTACGCGCCGGCGAAGGACGTGCTCGCGCTGGTGCTCGTGAACGACACAGGCGACAGCTGGTCCGGCGAGTTCCTCGTCGCGCGTCAGGACTTCGCCGGCGCCGAGCTCGCGGCCGAGCGGGTCACGATCAGCGTTCCGGCGCGGGGGACGGCGAGCTACGAGCTGTCCGCCGGCGTCGCGGCGGTCGGCGACCCGGCTGCGGAGATCATCGTCGCGCGCACCGCAGACGAGGCATCCGGCTTCGCGCCCGCGATCTGGAATGCCGCGGAGGTGGTCGGCCAAGCGCTCGCCGCCGACGCTGAAGCTCTGGACGTGCGGGCAGAGCGCACCGAGGGCGGGTACGCGGTGACCGTGGCCGCGCGCTCGTACGTGCGCGATGTGTTCCTGCAGGTCGACCGCGTCGACGCGGCGGCCCGCGTCGACCGCGGTCTGGTCACCTTGCTCGCGGGCGAGTCGGCGCGCTTCGAGATCGCCTCGAGCGCGAACGTCGACCCCGCAGCGTTCACGACGCCGCTCGTGCTGCGCACCGCGAACGGGTTGCTTGCGCGCGGGGAGAACTAGCCGCACGATCGACATGATGACGAACAGCTCTACCGCGCGGGCGGTCGGTATCGTGCTGCGCCGGTCGCCGCGGCAGCTGGCGGCCGAGCCGTTCTACGGCGAGCTGATCGGCGGGCTCGAAGAGGTCCTCGCGACCCGCGGGCTGCAGGTGCTGATGCAGGTCGTCGACGGTATGCCGCGCGAGCTCGAGAGCTACCGGCGGTGGGCGGCCAACGGTGCGGTGGGGGCGGTCGTACTCGTCGACTTGGTGCCCGCAGACCCGCGGCCCGCGCTCATCGTGTCGCTCGGCCTGCCGGGCATCATCCTCGGCGAACCGGAGCCGGGCAGCGGGCTCGTCGCCGTGCGCAATGACGGCTATGCGCCGATGGTCGACGCGGTCAGCCGGCTCGCGTCACTCGGGCACAGCCGCATCGCCCGTGTCACAGGCCCGACGGCGTTCATGCACACGCAGGACCGCACGCGCGGCTATCTCGACGCGGCGGCGTCGCTGGGCGTCGCCGCGTCCCTCGAAGTGGGCGACTACTCGGGCGAGAGCGGGGCGGATGCCACACGGCGACTGCTCGCAGCACCCGCGCCGCCGACCGCGATCATCTACGACAACGATGTGATGGCGATCGCAGGCCTTGAGGCCGCGCAGGGGCTCGGCGTTGTTGTGCCGAACGCGCTGTCGATCCTGGCGTGGGACGACTCGCAGTTCTGCCGACTGACGACCCCGCCGATCTCGGCGATGAGCCACGATGTCCACACGCGGGGCATGCTCGCCGGCCGGATGCTGCTCGAGGTGCTCGACGGGGAGTCACCGACCGACGTGATCGCCGAGGCGCCGGTGTTCGTGGCCCGCGGCTCGACGGCGCCGGCGGCCCTCGTACCGCCGGTCACGGCTGCGTGATCACGCTCCAGCCCCCATCGGCGACGTCGACCTGCAGCTTCGCCGGGATCTGCTCTTTCATCGCCTCGACATGGCTGATCAGCCCGATCGTGCGGCCGCCGGCGCGCAGCGAGTCGAGCGTTCCCATCGCGATCTCGAGGGTCTCGGAGTCGAGCGAGCCGAAGCCCTCGTCGATGAACAGCGTGTCCAGGGTGATGCCGCCGGCCCGGCCCGTGACGACCTCGGCGAGCCCGAGCGCGAGCGCGAGGCTCGCGAGGAACGTCTCGCCGCCTGACAGCGACTGCGTCGGGCGCGCCACCCCCGTGTGCTGATCGAGGATCGCCAGCCCCAGCCCGGACTGCGCCCCGCGCGCCGCTCGCTCGTCGGAGTGCTCGAGCAGATACCGCCCGCCCGACATCTGCGCGAGCCGCGCGTTCGCGGCCTGCACGATCTCTTCGAGCTCAGCCGCGAGCACGAAGCTCTCGAGGCGCATGGCCTTGGTGTTCGGGGCCTGCCCGTGCACGGTGTTCGCGAGCCGCTGGACGACCTCGAAGCGCTCGGTCAGCGCCGCGGACTTCTCGTGCGCCGCCCGCGCATCGGCCAAGAGCCCGCTCGCGGTCGCGAGATGGGCGGCGAGCGTCGTGTGCGTTCTGAGTGCCCCGTCGCGGGCGAGGGATGCCTGCCCCAACGCCTCCCTCGCAGCGTCCAGCTCGACCGCCTCGCGCGGCGCGTTGCGGA
>NZ_JBLRDT010000046.1:0-16162 GCF_057512245.1 Gryllotalpicola sp. CP2-P1 | reverse complement strand
GATCTGCGAGGGCGACGGGGCCACCGCCCTCGACACCGCCGAGAGCCTGCTCGTCGTGCGCGTCGAGCACGGCGTCGGCGCAGGTCTCGTGATCGGCGGCGAGCTGGTCCAGGGCGAGCAGTTCGCCGCCGGCGAGATCGGCCACGTCGTCATCGACGAGGACGGCGAGGAATGCGTCTGCGGCCGCCGCGGCTGCCTCGAGGTGATCATCGCCGCGCCGCACCTGAAGCGCCGCCTGGCCGCCGCAGGCGACGAGGGGCACGAGCAGGTACTGACGGATGCCGGGCGCGCACTCGGCCTCGCACTGAGCCCCGTCATCAGCATCCTCAATCTCAACCTGGTCGTCCTCTCCGGGCCCGCCGAGCTCATCGGCGGCCGACTCATCGACACCGCCCGGCAGACGATCCAGGCGCGCACCATGTCCGCCGTCAGCAACGGCCTCGACCTGCGCACCGCGACAGGCGACGAGGATCTCGTTCTGCTCGGCGCGGCCGTGCTCGTCCTGCAGGGCGAGCTCGGCGTCTCATGAAGCTCGACCACTGACCGCACCACCACCCCTGCAATCACCTCACTCACAAGGAGCACACATGCGTAAGTCACGCATCACGGCGATCGGTGCCATCGGCATCGCCGCCGCCGTCGCCCTGACCGCCTGCTCGTCGGGCGGCACCGGATCGGGCGGCTCGAAATCGTCCTCAGGCGCCGCCTTCTCGACCGACGGCAAGGGCAAGACCCTCACGGTCTGGTCGATGAACGGCGACCTGCCCGACAACGTGCTGAAGGCGATCAACGACGAGTTCACGAAAGAGACCGGGGCCAAGGTCAAGGTGCAGACCCAGCAGTGGGACGGCATCGTGACCAAGGTCACCACCGCGCTCTCGAGCAACAACGTGCCCGACGTGATCGACGTGGGCAACACGCAGATCACCGGCTACGCGGCGACGGGCGGCCTGCTCGACATCACCGCTCAGAAGGAGAAGCTCGCCCAGGGCCAGACCTGGCTGGGCGGCCTCGTCGACCCGGCGACGGTCGACGGCAAGCTCTACGGGGTCCCCGAGCTCGCCGGCGCGCGCACCGTGATCTACAACAAGAAGATCTGGGCGGCAGCGGGCATCACCACCGAGCCGACCAGCTACGAGGAGTTCACGGCCGACCTCGACAAGATCAAGGCGCAGCACGCCTCAGACCCGAACTTCGCCGCCTTCTACCTGCCCGGCCAGTACTGGTACGACGGCCTGCAGTGGGTGTGGGACGCGGGCGGCAAGATCGTCTCGGGCACGGAGGGCTCGTGGAAGGGCGAGCTGTCGAGCGACGCGTCGCTGCAGGGCCTGAACGACTTCAAGGCCTTCCAGAACGCGTACTCGACGAAGGCGTCGCAGACCCTCAACACCGACAAGCCCGACCAGGACCAGAACTTCGCAGACGGTCACGCCGCGACGATCCAGGGGAACGGGTGGGAGACCGGCGTCATCCTCGGTGACAACAAGAAGCTGACGGACGCCGACCTCGGCACCTTCGCCTTCCCCGGGAAGTCCGGCAAGACGCAGCCCGTCGACCTGGGCGGCTCCGACTGGGCCATCCCCGCGAAGTCGAAGAACCAGGGTCTCGCGCTGACCTGGACGAAGATCGCCGCATCGCCCGACATCCAGAAGCTGGTCGCCGCCGCGGGCATCATCCCGATCAGCACCGAGGCCGTCGACGCGGCGTCCGCCAGCCTGACGCCGCTGCAGGTCGGCTCGTTCACGGCCGCGAAGAACTCGACCGCCACGCCGTCGGCCGTGAACTGGTCGACGGTCGAGAGCGACAAGACGATGGAGACCCTGTTCTCGTCGATCGCCTCGGGCTCGAAGTCGGTCGAGGACGCCGCGAAGGCCGCCGACACCGCCATCGAATCCGACCTCAACAAGTAAGCGGAACGCAGTGAGCGGTCCCGCTGTCGCGAACACCGCCGGGGAGGCGACTCCCCGGCGGGTTCGCCCCGCCGCCCCGGGCCTGCGGCGCACGGCATCCCCCGGTCTTCACGTGCCCGCGATCCTCTTGACGCCCGCCGGGCTCGTGATCGCGGCGCTCACCCTGGTGCCGATCGGCTACCTGGTCTTCACGTCGTTCACCGACTACGACAAGCGCACGCTGTTCACGGGCGCCTACAACGTCGTCGGGTTCCAGCAGTACGCCGACGTGCTGTCGTCGGCGGACTTCTGGGCGGCGCTCGTGCGCACGGTGCTGTTCACCGGCGCCATGGTCGCCGGCAGCGTCGTGATCGGCATGGGCGTCTCGCAGCTGATGCTGCGCCTCGGCTCGGTCGTGCGCTACCTCGTGACGATCGTGCTGATCGTGGCGTGGGCGATGCCGAACGTCGCGACCTCGAAGGTGTGGGTGTGGCTGTTCCAGCCGGGCTACGGCGTGATCCCGTGGCTCATCACCAAGCTGCACGTCTTCGGCGACGTCACCCAGAAGGACTTCACCAACAGCTTCTGGGGTGCGCTCGTCATCATCTGGCTGCTCGTCGTGTGGCAGGCGGTGCCGTTCATCGCCCTCACGCTGTACGCCGCGCAGACCCAGATCGACCAGTCCATGATCGAGGCGGCCCGCATCGACGGCGCGAGCGAGTGGCGCGTCTACCTCAGCATCACGCTGCCGTTCCTGCGCCCGACGCTCGGCCTCATGACGATCCTCTCGATCATCTGGGACTTCAACGTGATCAACCAGATCATCCTGGTCGCCGGTGTGCAGGTGCTGCGCCCCATCGCGACGCTCGGCGTGTGGTCGTATCTGACCGCCTTCGCGAGCTCCGACGTGGGAACCGGCGCCGCCATCGCGGTGATCACCATGATCCTGCTGCTCGGCATCACGTCGATCTACATCCGCAACCTGCTGAAGAGCGGCGAGGAGTTCTGATGGCCACCACCACCCCCGTCGCCGGCGCGGGCACCGGCATCCGTCGTCGCCGCCGGCGCATCAACTGGGGCGCGAACATCGTCGCGATCGCCTTCGCGATCGTGTGGATCTTCCCCGTGTACTGGATGCTCAACACGGCGTTCAAGCCACGCGACGAGGTCATGACGCAGACCCCACACTTCTGGCCGAGCCGCCTCGACGCCGCGAACTTCGTCTCGGCGCTCGCGCAGTCGTCGTTCCTGCAGGACCTGCGCAACAGCCTGATCGTGGTGCTCGCGACGCTCGTCATCGCGATCCTGCTCGGCATGTTCGCATCGGCCGCGCTCACGCGGTTCCGGTTCCGGGGCCGCAAGGCGATCCTCGTCGTCATCCTCGCGGTGCAGATGCTGCCCGCGACGGCTCTGCTGATCCCGCAGTTCCTGGTGTTCAACAGGCTGTCGCTCACGGGCACCTACATCGGGCTGATCCTGGCGTACGTCGCCTCGGTGCTGCCGTTCTCGATCTGGGTGATGCGCGGATTCTTCCTCGCGATCCCTGTCGAGCTCGAGGAGGCCGCGGCGATCGACGGCGCGGGGTCGTGGCGCATCCTCTTCGCGGTGCTCTTCCCGCTCGTCACGCCCGGCATCATCGCGTCGAGCATCTTCGCCTTCATCTCGGCGTGGAACGACTACCTGACGGCGTATGTCTTCATGTCGGATTCCTCGATGTACACGCTGCCGCTGTGGCTCGCCTCGTTCACGACGCCGAACGGCGGCACCGACTACGGCGCCCAGATGGCGGCATCCGTCGTCTTCTCGCTGCCGGTCGTGGTGTTCTTCCTCATCATCCAGCGCAACCTGGTCTCCGGCATCTCGGCCGGGGCGGTGAAGGGGTAGGCGCACCGGCCGTTCCACGGCGAAGGGCCCGAGCGGGGAATCCGCTCGGGCCCTTTTCGCGCGTGCCGCGTGCCGTGCGACGCGCGACGGGGCTAGAACGCGTCGATAGCGGCGTTCAACGTCGCCGACGGGCGCATGACGGCCGCGGCCTTCGCATCGTCGGGGCGGTAGTAGCCGCCCAGGTCGACATGGGATCCCTGCACCGCAAGCAGCTCGGCGACGATCTCGTGCTCGTCGGTCGCGAGCTTCGCCGCCAGCGGGCCGAACGCGGCCGCCAGGTCGGCATCCTCGTTCTGGCGTGCGAGCTCCTGCGCCCAGTAGAGCGCGAGGTAGAAGTGCGAGCCGCGGTTGTCGATCGTGCCGAGCTTGCGGCCGGGCGAGCGGTCCTCGTCAAGGAAGGTTCCGGTCGCGCGGTCGAGCGTGTCGGCGAGGATCTGCGCCTTGGCGTTCCCCGTCGTCTGGGCGAGGTGCTCGAAGGACGCCGCGAGCGCGAAGAACTCGCCGAGCGAGTCCCACCGCAGGTAGTCCTCTTCGACGAGCTGCTGCACGTGCTTCGGCGCAGAGCCGCCCGCGCCGGTCTCGAAGAGGCCGCCGCCGGCCATGAGCGGCACGATCGACAGCATCTTCGCCGAGGTGCCGACCTCGAGGATCGGGAACAGATCGGTCAGGTAGTCGCGCAGCACGTTGCCGGTGACCGAGATGGTGTCCTTGCCCTCGCGGATGCGGTCGAGCGACTTCTGGGTTGCGGCGGCCGGAGCGAGGATCGAGAGGTCGAGGCCCTCGGTGTCGAGGCTCGGCAGGTACTCGTTGATCTTCTTGATCAGCTCGGCGTCGTGCGCGCGGGTCTCATCGAGCCAGAACACGGCGGGCGTGGCCGAGAGCCGGGCGCGCTGCACCGCGAGCTCGATCCAGTTCTTGATCGGGGCGTCCTTCGTCTGGCACGCGCGCCAGATGTCGCCGGCCTCGACCTGGTGCTCGATGAGCACGTCGCCCGCCTGGTTCACGACCCGCACGACGCCGTCGGCGGGAACCTCGAAGGTCTTGTTGTGCGAGCCGTACTCCTCGGCGGCCTGCGCCATAAGGCCGACGTTCGGCACCGTGCCCATGGTCGCGGGGTCGAGCTTGCCCTTCGCCTTGCAGTCGTCGATGACGGTCTTGTAGACGCTGGCGTAGGACGAGTCGGGGATGACGGCGAGCGTGTCGGCCTCGGCGCCGTCGGGGCCCCACATGTGGCCGCCGATGCGGATCATGGCGGGCATCGAGGCATCCACGATCACATCAGACGGCACGTGCAGGTTGGTGATGCCCTTGTCGGAGTTGACCATCGCGAGCTTCGGGCCCGTAGCCAGGCCCTCGTCGAAGGCCGCGCGGATCTCGGCGCCGTTCGGCAGTGTGTCGAGGCCTGCGAGGATCGCCCCGAGGCCGTCGTTGGCCGACAGGCCCGCGGCCGCGAGGTCGGCGCCGTACTTCTCGAAGACGGGCTTGAAGAACGCCTTCACGACGTGGCCGAAGATGATCGGGTCCGAGACCTTCATCATCGTCGCCTTGAGGTGCACCGAGAACAGCACGCCGGCGGCGCGGGCGGCAGCGATCTGGTCGGCGAGGAAGGCCTCGAGCTTCGCCACAGAGAGGAAGGTGCCGTCGACGATCTCGCCCGCGAGCACGGGAACGGCGTCCTTCAGCACGGTGACGGTGCCGTCGGTCGCGACGTGCTCGATGCGCAGGGTGTCGTCGGCCGGAATGGTCACCGACTTCTCGTTCGAGCGGAAGTCGTCGTGGCCCATGGTCGCGACGTCGGTCTTCGAGTCGGCGCTCCAGGCGCCCATCGAGTGCGGGTGCGCCTTGGCGTACGCCTTGACGGCGCCCGGCGCCCGGCGATCGGAGTTGCCCTGGCGCAGCACGGGGTTGACGGCCGAGCCCTTGACCTTGTCGAAGCGGGCGGCGATGTCGCGCTCCTCGTCGGTCGAGGGCGACTCGGGGTAGTCCGGAATGTCGTAGCCGAGCGCCTGCAGCTCGGCGATCGCCGCCTTGAGCTGGGGCACGGATGCCGACACGTTCGGCAGCTTGATGATGTTGGCGCTGGGGTCGCCGGTCAGCTCGCCGAGCTCGGCGAGCGCGTCGGGCACGCGCTGCTCATCGGTGAGGCGCTCGGGGAACTGCGCGATGATGCGGCCGGCCAGCGAGATGTCGCTCAGCTCGAACTCCACACCCGCCTTCGCCGCGTAGGCCGAGATGATCGGCAAGAGCGAATACGTCGCCAGCAGGGGCGCTTCGTCGGTGCGGGTGTAGATGATCTTGGCCATGCGCTACGGCTCCCGGGGTCGAACGTGCGGGGTCTTCTGAACACGATACAGGTATCTCGACGTCGAGATATTTATGCGTGTCTGGGCGGATGCCTGCCAAAGGCATGCTATCCGTCGGCCATGCGCCCCGTTATGGTGAGTGGCATGGCTGACCTGCGTCTGGAAGAACTCTCCGCGAGCAACATCGCCGCGGCGAACGCGCTCTCCCTGAAGCCCGGCCAGGAACAGTACGTCACCCCCGTCTCCTACTCTGCGGCCGCGGTCATCGTGAACCCTGCGACCTCGTGGCAGCGGGTCGTCGTCGACGGCGACGACGTGGTCGCGTTCGTTCAGGCCGACTTCGACCCCGAGGCCCCCAGCGAAGAGTTCCGCTCGATCCTCTGGCGCATCAATGTCGATGCCGACGACCAGGGTCGCGGCGTCGGGCGCTTCGCCGTCGAGGCGCTCGCCGACGAGGCGCGCAAGCGCGGCCTCGACGCTCTCTACGTCATCTGGGAGCCCGGCGAGGACGGCCCGGAGGCCTTCTTCCTGCGCACCGGCTTCGAGCCCATCGGCGAGACGAACTACGGCGACACGATCGGCAAGCTCGCGCTGTGACGCCGCCCGCCGGTCGACTCGCGCGTAGCGGGAGTGGAGACCGGGCGCGGCGCGCGAAAGACGACGACCGCCTCGGCCTGCGCGCGTATGAGGCTGCGGGCGTCTTCGAGGCGGATGCCTTCGCCGAGGCCGTGCTCGACATCGTGGCGCAGATCCCGCCCGGGCTCGTGCTGAGCTACGGCGCGATCGCGGCCGAGCTCGGGTCGCGCGCCTCGCGTCAGGTCGGGAAGGTCATGCGCAACTACGGCGGCGACGTGCCGTGGTGGCGCGTCGTGCACTCCGACGGTCGGCCGCCCGACGGCCATGAGGACGAGGCGCTCGGGCACTATCGCGCGGAGGGCACTCCCCTGCGCCACGGCGCCTCGGGCTACCGCGTCGCGATGCGCGAGGCGCTCTGGCGCCCCTGAGCGTCCCGCTTCCCGGCATCCCCTGGTTCTGGTTTTGCGTCTCCCGCCGACGTCTGCGCCCGGCGCGGCGCGCTAGACCAGGCTGTCGCGCCAGGCCGCGTGCAGCTGCGCGAAGCGGCCGGTGCCGCCGATGAGTTCGGCGGGCGCGCCGTCTTCCACGATGCGGCCGTGCTCCATCACGAGCACCCGGTCGGCGATCGCGACCGTCGACAGCCGGTGCGCGATGATCACCGCCGTGCGGTCGGCGAGCAGCGTCTGCAGCGCCTGCTGCACGAGCCGCTCACTCGGGATGTCGAGCGACGACGTCGCCTCGTCGAGGATCAGCACCGCCGGGTTCGCGAGGAAGGCCCGGGCGAACGAGATCAGCTGGCGCTGCCCCGCCGACACGCGCCCGCCGCGCTTGTTCACGTCGGTGTCGTAGCCGTCGGGCAGCGATGCGATGAACTCGTGCGCGCCCACCGCCTCAGCCGCGCGCCGGATCTCGTCCATGGTGGCATCGGGCTTGCCGAGCGCGATGTTGTCGGCGACCGACCCCGAGAACAGGTAGGCCTCCTGGGTGACCATGACGACCGCGCGGCGCAGATCCTCCGACGACAGCGACCGCAGGTCGATGCCGTCGAGCGTGATCGAGCCGACCGAGGGGTCGTAGAATCGCGACACCAGCTTCGCGAGCGTGGACTTCCCGGCGCCGGTCGAACCGACCAGCGCGATCGTCTGCCCGGCGGGAATGTCGAGGTCGAACTGCGGCAGCACATCGCGCCCCGGCTTGTAGTGGAACGACACGTTGTCGAATCGCACGTGCCCGTGCGCGCCGTCGAGCTTGGTCGGGTTCGCCGGCTCGGGAACGCTCGGCTGCTCTTCGAGGACGCCCGAGATCTTCTCGAGCGCCGCCGCCGCCGACTGGTAGGAGTTGTAGAACATCGCCATCTCCTCCATGGGGTCGAAGAAGCGACGCGCGTACAGTAGCACGGCGAGCAGCGAGCCGATCGCGAGCGAGCCGGATGCCACGCGGAACCCGCCGATGAGCAGCGCGACCGCGACCGTGATGTTGCCGATCATCACGAGGCCCGGGTCGAAGATGCCGAACAGCTGGATCGTGTCGGCGTTCACCTTCCGGTAGTCCTCGACGAGTCCGCCGAACTCGCGCTCGTTGCGCTTCTCCTTCCGGAACGCCTTGACCGCGCGGATGCCCGTCATGGTCTCGACGAAGTGCACGATGAGCTTCGCCGAGGCGACGCGCTGAATGCGGAAGAGCTTCTGCGAGCGCTTCTGGAACCAGCGGATCAGGAAGTACAGCGGCACGAGCGAGCACAGCAGCACAACGCCCGACACCCAGTCGACCGTGAAGATCGCGATCGCGATGAACCCCGAGTACAGCACGCCCTGCACGAGCTGGTTGATGCCGGAATCGAGCAGCTCGCGGATCGAGTCGAGGTCGCTCGTCTGGCGAGAGATGATGCGGCCCGAGGTGTAGGACTCGTGGAACTCGAGGCTGAGTCGCTGCGTGTGCAGGAAGGTGCGCGTGCGCAGCTCGATCAGGATCGCCTGACTGATCTGCGCAGACGAGACCGTGTACCAGCTGATCGACAGCGCACCGCCGACACCCGCGACGAGATAGGTCACCGCCGTCCAGGCGAGCGGCGCCCAGTCGTGCGAGCGCAGCGCGGCGAGACCCTGGTCGACGCCGATTCCGATCAGCGCCGGGCCTGCGACCTGGAGCACCGTCGAGATCACGACGACGATGAGCGTGACGATGACGCGGCCCCGCATCGGCGCGATCAGCGAGCCGAGCAGGCGCAGCGAGCGCTGGCGGATGCGCCGCGATTCCTCCTTCGAGAGATCGCTGCGGTCTTCACCGGTGACGCCGGTGACGGTTGCGGTGCTCACGCGTCCACCTCCTCGTTCTGGTTCTCGTTCGTGCGCCCGGTGTCGTCCTCGTCCTCGTCCTCGAGGGACGAGATGACGAACTTGTAGTGCTCGTTGCGCGCGAGCAGCTCGCTGTGCGTGCCGACATCGGTCACCCGGCCGTTCTCGAGCAGGGCGACCCGGTCGGCGAGCATGACGGTCGAGGGCCGGTGCGCGACGATGAGCGCCGTCGTGCCCTCGAGCACGTCGTGCAGGCGGGCGGTCACCCGCGCCTCGGTGTCGACGTCGAGCGCCGACAGCGGGTCGTCGAGCACGAGCACGCTCGGCTTCGCCGCGACGGCGCGCGCGAGCGCGAGCCGCTGACGCTGGCCGCCCGAGAGCGACAGCCCCTCTTCCCCGACCTTCGTCTCGACGCCCTCTGGCAGGTCGTAGGCGAAGGCGGCCTGAGCCACCTCGAGCGCCTCGGCCAGTTGCGCGTCGGCCGCCTTCTTCGTCGCGGGGTCGTCGCCGAACAGCTCGGGCCGCCCGAGCAGCACGTTGTCGCGCACGGATGCCGAGAACAGGGTGGCGTCTTCGAACGCCATCGCCACCCGGCTGCGGAGCTCTTCGAGCGTGAGGTCGCGCACGTCGACCCCGTCGACCCGGATCGACCCGCCCGTCACGTCGTAGAGCCGAGGCACGAGCGAGGTCAGGGTCGACTTGCCCGAGCCGGTGAGACCCACGAGCGCCATGGTCTCGCCGGGCCGCACCGTCAGGTCGATGCCGTCGACCAGGTCGGGGAAGCGCTCTGGCGAGTCCTCGTAGCGGAAGTGGACGTGGTCGAACACCAGCTCGCCGCGCGGCTTCTCGATGTGCTTCGGCGACGCAGGGTCGTCGATGAGGTTCGGCGTCGACATGACGTCGAAGAAACGGTCGACGGCGGTGCGCGTGTCGAAGGTCATCGACAGCAGGAATCCGATCGACTCGATCGGGAAGCGCAGCACGGTGGCCGTCGCGAAGAATGCGAGCAGCTGGCCGACCGTGAGCTGGCCGTCGGAGACGAGCCACACGCCGAGCCCCAGGCACACCGCGAACGCGACGTCAGGGACCATGAGCAGCCACAGCCACAGCCCGGCGACCGCGCGCGCCTTCTCGAGCTCGGTGCCGCGCAGCTCTTCCGCCTGAGCGCGGAAGTTCTGCAGCGCGTGCCGCCCGCGGCCGAACGCCTTGAGCACTCGGATGCCGTGCACGGACTCCTCGACAGCGGTCGCCAGGTCGCCCTGCTGGTCCTGCGAGCGCCGAGCCACGACGTGGTACTTGCGCTCGAAGAAGTAGCCGGCGACCCAGAGCGGGATCGACAGCACCACCATGACCACGGCAAGCAGCCAGTGGTAGTAGAACAGCACCGCGAAGCCGACCACGATCGTCACGATGTTGACGACGAAGAGAACGATGCCGAACGACAGCCAGCGGCGGATCAGGTTGAGGTCGCTGACCGCGCGCGACAGCAGCTGGCCGCTCGGCCAGCGGTCGTGGAATGCCACCGGCAGGTGCTGCAGCTTGTTGTAGAGGCCGTTGCGCAGCGTCGCCTCGACCTTCGTGCCGGGCGTGAGCACGAACCAGCGGCGCAGCGAGATCAGCACCGCCTCGGCGATGCCGAGCACGAGGATCGCGACGGCGGCGCCGATCACCTCGTAGCGGTCACCGCCGCGGTGCAGCAGCGTTCCGTCGACGAGTCGCTGCAGCACGAGCGGGATGGCCAGCGAGACGACCGAGGCGAGCAGCGCGGCGACCATGCCGAGCACGATGCGCGGAAGGGCCGGGCGCAGGTAGGGGTAGAGGCGCGCGATCGACGCGAGGGTGTTCAAACCCTCGCCGGGGTCGTGATGCGCGGCAGCAGGGGTGGGACGGTCAGTTTCTTCCGACTGTTGGGCAGACATGAACCAGGCAATTCTTCGTGGGAGTTGTCAGCGATGATGTCGCACACCACCGACACTCGTGCTGAGGTCGATGAGGCGAGAGGGAGCGCGCGGAGCGCAGTGAAGAGACGGGTGATTTCGTCAGGCTCAATCCGACGGCCGCGATCAGATGCGGCGAGGGTTCGTCAGTGAGGCCGACGGATGCCTGCAGCGGGAGCCGCGGCGCGATACCCGGTGGTACCGAAGCCGGCGACACCAGCGACGACGAACTTCGTCTGCGGCGTGGTGTTGGACATTCCGGCCTCCTGAGTGTGCGCGATGCGAGTTCCGTGACACGCGCCGCGGAGCAGAACTCACACGCGGAGCGAACTGTCAGCCTAGCGCGCCTGAGAATTCACCGACAAGCGATCGACCCCGATTCGCACAGAAGTTGTGACAAACCGCCAGCCGCTGCCCTCAGCTGCGGATCGAGAGGCAGGTGGCCGAGCCCTCGAGCTTCTCGAACTCGGAGAGGTCGACCTTGACGACGGTGTAGCCGAGGTCGGCGACCAGGTCGGCCGTGCCGGGCGCCGACGCCGGAACGAGCACGGTGCGGTCGTCGAGCGGCACGACGTTGGCGCTCTCGCCGGCCGGCACGCGCAGCGCACGGCCGAACACGCTCGGCTCGAGCTCGCCCGAGACGAGCACGGTGCCGTCGGGCAGTGCGCTCGCGAGCGTCTTGAGGTGCAGCCCCGAGGTCACCGGCACGGCGACGACGGTCAGCTCGAGCCCGGCCATGGTGACCACCTCGCGCAGCTGGCGGATGCCGTCGGCATCCGTGCGCCCGCTGCGCCCGACATACACCGTCGAGCCCACGACGAGCACGTCGCCGCCGTCGAGCGTTCCGGGCGCCTCGAGCTCGAAGAGCGTGAAGCCGTTCGCGCGCAGCCGGTCGCCGACGGCGGCCACCTCGGCGCGGCGGGCCTCGGCGCCGGGGCGCGTCAGCAGCGCCACAGAGGGCGAGAGCACGACGGCGGCATCCTCGACGAACACGGCGTCGGGCTGGTCGTCGGCGGCCGCGACCTCGACGATCTGCCAGCCGGCGCCGGTGAGGGCGGAGACGTAGTCGTCCCACTGTTTGTCGGCCGCGTCGCGATCGACCAGCACGCGCGGGCGGTTGGTCACGATCCCCTCGGCGAGCTTCGCCGACGGCACGCGCACGAAGGCCACGCGGCCGCGCGTCGCGGGCCGCGAGATCCAGTTCTTCCACACGCGCCGGCCGAGCAGCGGGGTGACCACCGTGGCCGCCACCACGAAGAAGAGGTAGAAGGCGACCGCCTGGTCGAGGATCTTCACCACGTCGCCGTGAGCGATCGAGAGCCCGCCGGCCGACGCCCCCAGCAGGCCGCCGACCAGACCGGCCAGCAGCGCGGACCACCAGCTCGCGAACGCGTCGATCAGCCCCGCGATGAAGGCCACGATGAGCAGCACGAGAGCCGGCAGCGCGAAGTTCTCTGCCAGCGGCAGCAGCGTCTGCAGGCTGAGCGAGCTCGCCGAGTCGATCAGGAAGAACGCCAGCACGGTCACACCGAACGCGACGAGCGCGGTGGCGAGGGCGGCGAGGAACGAGGCGGTGAGCCGGCGGCTCCAGGGCGTGATCATGGTCGTCCCAGCCTACCGGCGGCGCCTATGAGCCCGTCCCGGCGCGCATTGCGGCGCCGACGCGCACGGCATCAGTGGAAGAAGTGCCGCTCGCCCGTGAAGTACATCGTGACGCCGGCGGCCTTCGCAGCCGCGACGACCTCCTCGTCGCGGATGGACCCGCCCGGCTGCACGATCGCCTTCACGCCCGCCTCGATGAGGATTCCGGGGCCGTCGGCGAAGGGGAAGAACGCGTCGGAAGCCGCGACCGAGCCGCGGGCCCGCTCCTCGCCCTCGGCGAGCGAGTTCGCGCGCTCGACGGCGAGGTGGCAGGAGTCCACGCGGTTCACCTGGCCCATGCCGACGCCGACCGAGGCACCGCCCGAGGCGAGCAGGATCGCGTTCGACTTCACGGAACGGCACGCGCGCCAGGCGAACTCGAGGTCGGCAAGGGTCGCCGCATCGGCCGCCTCGCCCGCCACCAGCTGCCAGTTCCCCGAGATGGAGCCGCCGGGGAAGGCATCCGCCTGCTGCACGAGCACGCCGCCCGAGATCTGCTTGTACTCGTACTCGGCGCGGCGGTAGCCGGCCGGCAGGCGCAGGATGCGCAGGTTCTTCTTGCTCTGCAGCAGCTCGAGCGCGGCGGGTTCGTAGTCGGGGGCGATGATCACCTCGGTGAAGATGCCCTTCACCGCCTCGGCGAGCGCCAGGGTGACCGTGCGGTTCGCCGCGATCACGCCGCCGTAGGCGCTCACCGGGTCGCAGGCGTGCGCCTTGCGGTGCGCCTCGGCGATGTCGCCGGAAGGGCCGGCCACCGCGATGCCGCAGGGGTTCGCGTGCTTGATGATCGCGACCGCGGGCTCGTCGAAGTCGTACGCGGCACGGAGCGCGGCGTCGGCATCCGTGTAGTTGTTGTACGACATCTCCTTGCCGCCGAGCTGCTCGGCCTGCGCGATGCCCGCGCCCGCCTGCAGCGTACTCGTCGCGCCGTCCGCATAGATCGCCGCGGCCTGATGCGCGTTCTCGCCGTAGCGCAGTGTGTGCTGCAGGGCGCCCGTCACGGTGACGGATGCCGGGAAGTCGGTTCCCGCCGAGGAGGGCTCGGGCGAGGCATCCGTGATCGCGGCGCTCGCCACGTTCTGCGCGAACCAGGCCGACACGGCCGCGTCGTAGTCGGCGGTGTGCTGGAACGCCCTGGTCGCGAGGTCGCCGCGCAGCGCAAGGCTCGTGCCGCCTGCCTGCACGGCGGCGATGACCTCGGGGTACGACGACGGCGAGACGACGATCGCGACGTTCGCGTAGTTCTTGGCGCTCGCGCGGACCATGGCGGGGCCGCCGATGTCGATCTGCTCGACGACGTCGTTGCCCTGGGCGCCCGAGGCCACCGTCTCTTTGAACGGGTACAGGTTCACGACGACGAGCTCGAACGGCGCGATGCCGAGCTCGGCGAGCTGCCTCTCGTGGTCCTCGAGGCGCAGGTCGGCGAGCAGGCCCGCGTGCACGGCCGGGTGCAGCGTCTTGACGCGGCCGCCGAGCGACTCGGGGAACCCGGTGAGCTGGGCCACGTCGGTCACGTCGATGCCGAGGGCGCGGATGCTGGCCGCCGTGGACCCGGTTGAGACGATCTCGACGCCCGCGTCGGCGAGGGCCTTCGCGAGAACGTCGAGGTCGGTCTTGTCGGAGAGCGAGATGAGGGCGCGGCGAACGGGCACGACGTCGCGGTCGCGGTAGAGGCTCGGGTCTGCGGCGTGGGCGCTCATGCGCGTGCGATCTCCCTAAGGTCGAGGTGTCCGTTCGCGATGTCGAGCACGGCCTGGATCAGCAGGCGCCGCTCGACGGGCTTGATGCGCTCGTGCAGCGACGTCTCGGTGTCGCCGGGCTCTACGGGCACGCGCTCGCGCGCGATGATCGGGCCGGTGTCGACGCCGTTGTCGACCACGATGAGGCTCGCGCCGGTCTGGGTGGCGCCGGCCGCGAGCGCGTCGCGCACGCCGTGCGCCCCGGGGAACTCGGGCAGGTACGCCGGGTGGGTGTTGATGAGGTGGGGTGCGAGCGCGTCGACGACGTGCGGGGGCAGCAGGCGCATGAACCCCGAGAGCACGACGAGGTCGGGATTCCACTGCCGGATCTGCTCGAGCAGGGCATCGCCCCACGCCTCACGGCTCTCGAAGCTCGACAAGGCCACCTCGAAGGTGGGGATGCCGAAGGCTTCCGCGTGCGCGAGACCCTCGGCCTCTGGCCGGTCGGTGCCGACAGCGACGACGCGGGCCGGGTACTCGGCGTCGGCGGCTGCCTCGAGCAGCGCCCGCAGATTGGACCCGCCCCCGGAGATGAGCACGACGACCGAGAGCACGGGCCAAGCCTAGCGGGCGGAAGCGGGCTCCTTCTTCGGCTCGTCGGCGGACGGCACACGCAGCGGGGCCCAGTCGTGCGCCTGGCTGCGCCAGTGCCCGACGGCGAGGCCGATCGCCATGCCGACGCCCAGTTCGAGCCCGCCGAAGACCCCGGTCTTCCACGCGCTCGGCCCGAGGTGCGCGAGCGCCCCCGGCGCGAGGGTGCCGCCCGACCACCAGGCCAGCAGCGCGAGCATCGCCCCGCCGAGAACCGCCGTGCCGGCGCCGACCAGCACCAGGTCGAGCGGAGTGTCGAGCGGGGGCGTTCCCTTCCGCAGAACGCGATGGGTGAGGAATCCGCTCGCCATGCCGGCCAGCACCGGAATCGCGACGGCGACGAACGCGGCGGCCGGCGAATGCGCCGGCACGATCGCGAGCAGCGGCACGCCGGGCAGGCTGGATGTGAGAGCGGAGCCCGGCGCGACGGCCGCTCCCCCGCCGAGGGCGAAACCGGGGCCGATCAGCCACGACATGGCCCACAGCACCGCGTTCGGCAGGAACGCGAGCTGCGCGAGCGTGAGCGTGACGCCGCCGAGGTAACCGGTCTGGAGCGCCTCGTAGAGCGCGACCGCACGACCGAAGTGCGCGAACAGCAGCACCGCGACGAAGACGGCGGATGCCGCGACCAGCAGCGCCACGGCGCCCGTGGCGGCGCGCAGCGAGGCCGCGATGACCATGCGCGTCTCGGGGCCGAACGCGTGCGCGAGGACCGGCGGCACGTGGTCGCGGTCGGCGGCCCAGTCGAGCCCGATGCGAGCAGCGTGCCGACCGCGAAGGTGGCGCCCGCGACGGGCGCGACCTGGCCGACGACGGGTCCGAACACCTGCGCCTGAGCGGTGAGCCCGACGACGAGCGCCGTGACGGTGAACGTCGCGACCGCCGAGATCGCGCCGGTCAGGACATACGGCGTCTCGGCCGCGCGCCGCCCGATGCGCGCGCCCATGAACACCGTGAACAGGGCGACCCCGAGGCCCGCGATCGTCACGGTGAACGAGGGAACGGCGCCCGGAAGGCCGAGGCCGAGCGCCGTGACGCGGTCGAGGTCGACGTGCGCGTCGACGCCGAGGCCGAGCAGCCAGGCATCCACCGACGCGCGCCAGAACACGGCCCAGCTGGTCGCCATGTGGTACTGCACCGCCCACACGAGCGTGAGCGGAGCGAGCGCGACTCCGATGCCGATCGCCGCCGTGATCACCGCCTCGACGGCGGCGAGGAACGCGACGACTGCACGGGTCATGGATGTCACGTTATGCGGGCGTTCAGCGGGGGCGCGGATGCCTCGCCGCCCGCTGCCCACACGACTCG
>NZ_JBLRDT010000045.1:0-16257 GCF_057512245.1 Gryllotalpicola sp. CP2-P1 | reverse complement strand
TGGCTGAGCGGCTCGAGGCAGAGATCAGAGGAATCCCCGAGGTCTTCCCCGCGTCCGTCGACGTCATCTTCCTGACGGCTCGCGAGCGAGAGGTGCTCCGCCAGCTCGCCGACGGCCGCACCGTTCGCGAGATGGCCGATGCGAGCTTCCTCAGCCAGAACACGATCAAGAGCCAGCTGCGCACGCTGTACCTGAAGCTCGGCGCGAGCTCGCGCGACAGGGCCCTCGCGCTGGCCCACGAGCACCGGCTTCTCGACAACAGCTGAGGCTGCCGCCGCTCGCAGAATTGCGGACGTCGCGGGCGGGCCCTTCGATCGGGTGGGGTTGAGGGAGCGGGCGCGCCCGCGACGGCACGCAGTGGCGCTCAGCCCGGACGACGCCTCGGTGCCTCGGCACCGGTTCGGGATCCGTCGGGCGGGATCGCTACCACCGACAACGCTATAGACCGGGTTGTCTACCCATCGCTCGCCGCCGGCCGATTTAACCCTCTATTTGACCCTGCGCCAGCCGCCGGGCTTCCCCCGTCAGCGTGAGGGCCGCCGCCTCCCTCGGGTGACGGCGCGCCAGATTCCGGCGGCGACCCCCGCCAGGGCATACGGGCCCACGACCGTGAGCGCGCGCCAGATCAGCAGGCCGGCGGTCGCCGCGTCGACGGCGCTGCCGCCGCCGGTGCCGAACAGGCTCAGCAGGATCGCGACGTCGACGACCCCGGCGCCTTGCAGCGGGAACATCGTGAGCGGATAGGCGAAGAAGAAGATGGTCGCGATCGCGAGCGTGCTCGCGTCCGACGGTGCGACTCCGACGAAGCGGAACGCGAGCAGCAGCAGCGCGAGCTCCGACAGCAGCATGACCGCCAGCACTCCGGCTGCGCGCGGTAGACGTCGCGGCAGGTCGCCGGCCATGTCCTGCTGGAACCGGCCGAAGGATTCCGCCCATCGGGTGGGGTCGACGCGAGCCCGGAAGCGCTGCGCGAGCCTGCCCGCCCACCCGCCGAGCCGGACAGCGGTGGGTCGGGCGCTCGCCACCATCAGCATGCCGACCACGAGCGCCGCCGCGAACACCAGGCTCACGAGGTCGACGAGCTGCAGGGGGCGGTATGCCCCGGTGATGGCGACAAGCAGGAACCCGAAGAGCGGAACGCCGAACCGGGCCACGAACATCGTCAGCGTGTTCAGCACCGAGCCGGCGAGCGCCAGGCCCGTCGGCGTGCCGCCGGAGCTGAAGATCGCAACGCGCGCCGCGATCTTCCCCGGGGCGGACGCGAACGCGGCGGTCGTCAATGCCGTGAGGTCGGTGACGACGGCGCGCCCGAGGGAGACGCCGGGGATGTAGATGGTCAGCGGCACCGCGCTGAGCAGCTGCCGCACGACGAGCGCAGCGATGAGCGCGGCGATCTCCCACCAGCGCAGCCGACCGAGCGCCGCCACGATCGACCCGAGGTTCAGGTCGTGCATCGTGCGGACCACCGCGATGACGACGAGCGCCGCGAGCACCAGCAGCCCGATGCGCACCGCCCACCGCACCGCGCGGGGGCGGCCGCTCGCGGCTTCGCTGGTCATGGCCGCAGACTAGTGCGCCCCGCGCGGCATCGGCCCCCGCACCTCACGGAAGGTGCGCGGCTCGGCCGCTCAGCGGGGCGTGCGCCCCTGCACGTCGGCCAGCGCCGGGAACGCGGTGTGCGGCTCCGTCTGGTACCAGTAGGCGACCGAGAAGATGTCGTCGGAGCGCTCGAAGAGGCCCTTGTCCCACACGCCGATCTGCTGAACCGTGACCCGAAGCTCCCGCTCGAACCAGATCGGGTCCGGAAGGTGCCAGCGATAGACGGCGTGCATGGGCGCGGTCGACTGGATGAACGTGCCGGCGCGGGTGTCATCGCGGTCGCTGAAGAACGGGTAGCCGCAATAGGGGGCGCTGAACGTGATCGGCACCGGCTCCGGGTCGTGGCGCAGCTCGTCCTGGAACGCCCACGCTCCCCCGGCGTAGTCCTCCAGGCCCGTGCTGCACAGCGTCGGCAGCTCGGTGTCGCCGTCGAGGAAGAACTTGACCTCGCCCTCGCCCCACCAATATCGCGAGAGAGACGCGAGACCGATGTAGGTGCCGAGGTAGCGGCCGCTTCCCTCGACGCCGTCGAGGATCACGTGGTCTTCGCCGAGCCGGGTCGTCGCGTTCGAGCGGCGCCACTGCGCGTGGAAGTACGCCGTGCCCTCAGGCACGTCGTCGCCGACCGTGTAGTCGACCTGGAAGAACACGTGGTCCACATCGGCGGCGTGCTCACTGCTCAGCACGATGCGGGCGCGGCGCCGGAACGGCATCGGGATGTACGAGTTCATGCCCCCCGTGGGCGCCACGACGATGGGCTCGGACGTCACCAGAGCCCGAGTGCCGAACCCGTTGCAGAAGAAGTCGCCGAGCGGTGCCTCCACCGATGGAACGGTCTCGTCGTCCCAATACATCCGCAGCACCAGATCGCGCAGCACGAACGGGCCGCCGTCGGTCCGATCGGGAACTGTGATCCAGATGTGGCGCACCACGCCCGGCCCCTCGATGTCGGCCAGCGTGAGCTCCCCGCCGGCGGGAAGGGGCAGATACGCGCTGCCTTTTCGCCCGGCACCGAGATGGGAGCTCGCGGCGGCGGCCTTACCGGGTTCCCCGGTCAGGTTCTCGGCGTTGATCGAGCGGGAGCTCACGCCCGCGGGCGCGCGCAGGTCGGACAGATGGGAAAGCAAGGTTCTCCTCGAGGTCGGCGAATGGGTGGTGAGAGGCGCGCTATTTCACTGAGCCGACGGTCACGCCGCGACTCAGGGTGCGCTGGAAGATGATGAAGAAGACGAGCGTCGGCAGCAGCGACAGCAGCGAGCCCGCGTTGAGCGAGGTCACGTCGATCGAGTTCTGCCCCTGCAGGGTGGCCAAGGCGATGGGGATCGTCTGAACGGACTGGTCCGACAGCAGGATGAGCGGGATGTAGAACTCGTTCCAGGTCCAGACGAAGAAGAACACCATCAGCACCGACAGCGTCGGCCGCATCACGGGGTAGACGACGGACCACAGGATGCGCCACCGCCCGGCACCGTCGAGGGCCGCGGCCTCGAGAAGCGACGGTGGCAGCGTCGACATCACGCTCGACAGCAGATACGTGCCGAACGCCGCCTGCAGAACCGTGAAGACGATGATCACGCTCCACACGGAGTTGAACAGCCCGGTCGCCTGGGCGCCGTAGAAGAGCGGGTAGATCAGAGCTTCCTGCGGAAGCATCGTCGCAAGGAGGAAGACGGCGAGCATCGCCGTTCCGCCCCGGATCCGTCCGACGCCGATCGCGTAAGCGCTCAGCAGCGACACGAGGCTGCCGAACACCGCGACGAGCCCCGCGATGACGACCGAGTTCCACAGGGCGCGCAGGAAGTCGACGCGATCGAGATAGTCCCGGAACGACTGCAGGCTCCACGACGTCGGCAGCGCGAGCGGGCCGTGAGTGGAATAGTCCGTCCCCGTCTTGAAGGCGTTGAGCACCAGCAGGACGAGCGGCGAGAGCATGACCAGTGCGATCAGGATCGCGAGCGCGAGAACGAGCCAGCGCAGGGGGCGCGATCGACGCGCGCGGGCAGCGGGCATGAGTGCGGTGGATGCTGTCATGCTGCGGTTTCCTCTCTTCCATCCCGTCGCTGCAGCCAGAGCATGACGCCGGCGACGAGGAAGATGACGATGGACATGGCGGTGGCGATCGCCGACCCGTAACCGACCTTCGAGAGCTCGAAGAAGTTGCGGTACGAGTAATAGGACGGCACCACGGTCGACCCCTCCGGGCCACCGCCGGTGAGGATGAGCACGGGCGCGAACACCTTGAGCGCACCGACCGTGGCGGTGATCACCACGACGAAGACCTCTGGCCGGATCTGCGGAATGGTGATCGCCGCGAATCGCCGCCACCACCCCGCGCCGTCGAGCGCCGCGGCCTCGTGCAGCTCGGGGTCGACCCGCTGCAGGGCCGCCATGAAGATCACGACCGGGTAGCCGATCTGCAGCCAGATCAGCATCAGCACGACGGCGTAGATGGCGATATCGGGGTCGCCGAGCCAGTCCGGCGGCTGCCGGACGCCGAGCGCCTCGATGACTCCGTTGAGCAGGCCGTCCTGGGTCGCGAGAACCCAGCTCCAGATGAAACCGGCCACGGCGATCGGAAGGATCTGGGGCAGGTAATAGGTGGCCCGCAGGAAGGCGGCCGCTCTGGCACCGAACTCCCGACCGATGTAGTCGAAGAGCATCGCCGCCAGCAGAAGCCCGATCACCGTCGGCACCACGACGATGCCGAGGATCATGAAGATCGTGTTCTTGAACGCGAGCCAGAAGAGCTCATCGCCGAAGAGATCCACATAGTTCTGCAGACCGTTCCAGCGCATCGGAGCCATCCCGCCCTTCCAGCGGAACAGGCTGATGTACACGTTCATCGCGAAGGGGATCAAGACGATCGCAAGGGTCCCCGCGATCATCGGAACGAGATACAGCCAGTAGCCCGCGCGCGCGGTGCGCCGGCTGCGCGAGCGGCGTCGCTCTCTGGCTGCAAGATGGTCGGCGACCAGCGCCGATTCCGGGGTTGTCACTGCTGCTCTACTCACTGCCTGGCCTTCCGATCCGTCCTGTCGGCTGAGGTGCGGAAGCCGCGCGCGGCGGCTTCCGCACCGTGGCGTCAGCCCTCGTCGGTCGCCTTCTTGCCGTCGTCGTAGAACTTCTGCAGCTTGGCGAGGTATTGCGCCGCCGTCTCGTTCTTGTTCGACATGGCGGCCATGTTCGACTGGATGAAGTCGAGGAAGCCGGGGACGGGGTAGTCGGGATAGAACGAGAGCGTGTCGGCCGCGACGATCTGGTCGAACCGCTGCGTGTACGCCCGCGTCACCGGGTCGGTGATCGTGGACGAGTCACCGGCGAGCGGCAGGCCGCCGAGCTCGCCGATCTTGTTCTGGACCTCGGGGCTCAGGGTCGTGTTGATCCAGTCGTACGCCAGCTCTTTGTTCGGCGCCTTCGCCGGCACACCCCACAGGTGACCCGACGACCCCATCGACATCTTCGCGCCGGGCAGCGTGAAGTAGCCCCACGAGAAGTCGTGCTGGTCCTTGACCCGGGGGAACACGCCGTTGTTCCAGATGAGCATTCCGGTCTTGCCGCTCAGGAAGTTGACGTTGGCCTGCTCATAGGTGAGCCCGGCGAGATCGGTGCCGAGATACCCCTTGTCGATCCAGTTCTGGAACTGCTCTGTGGCCTTCTTCCACGGGTCGGCCGAGAAATCGACCTTGCCCTTCAGGAACATGAAGTCGTCGATCTGCTCACGGCTCGCATAGGCCGAGACGAGCGAGTACCAGACCCACATCTGATTGAAGCCCTGGTTCGTCGAGGCGGACGAGGACACCGGCGTGATGCCGGCATCCTTGAGCTTCTGCATCGCGCTCACGAACTCCGCCATCGTCGTCGGCGCGGCCGTGATCCCCGCCTTCTCGAAGAGGTCCTTGTTGTAGTAGAAGGTCACGTACTCGCCGAAGTTCGGGATTCCGTACCAGTCGCCCGAGCCGGCCTTGCCCTGTTCGTCGTACTTGGCGAACGACTGCATGCTGCCGGTCACCTTCTTGTCCCAGCCGTACTTCTTCACCGCGTCGTTCAGCGGCTCGAGCAGCCCCTGGCTGGCCAGCTGGCCGCCGTCCGCATTGCCCTTGTTGAACTCGACGACGTCGGGCACCTTGTTGCCGCCGAGCGTCAGCTTCGCGTTCTTGCGCATCGCGTCGAAGCTCGTCGTCTGGAAGTCGACTTTGACGTCGGGATGCTTCTTCTTGAAGATCTCGAGCGCGAGCTGCCACCCCTGACCCTGCGCGGTCTTGGGGTCCTCGTACTGCAGGATCGTGAAGGTCTTGCCTGCGTCGTCGCCTGAGGCGCTGCTGCAGCCGGTCAGCGCGGCCGCGGCGACCGCCACCACGGCCGCCACGGCGGCGAGCCGTGCGCGGGTTCGTCCGCGCGGGCTTCGCGCGGTTCGGATCGTTGTCATTGCGTTGCTCCTTTGCATCGGGGGGGGGGGGTGAAGAGGTGAGGATTCGGGCGCGCGGGCATGCTCGCGCCACCGCAGACGCGAAGTCGGCGGCGTGAAGAGGTGGCGGCGCGGGCGCCGCATGAGCTCAGTCGGTCGGCGGCGGTCCGATCGATTGCCGCACGATCGGGGCGCACGGCATCAGATAGCCCTCTCGTTCGGCGCCGTCGAGCGACCCGTCGAGGCGGCCGACGGCGCGGCGTATCGCCCACTCGCCCATCTCGCGGTGAGGCAGCTGCACCGTGCTGAGGCCGGGATCGAGGGCGTCGGCGACGAACTCCTGGTTGTCGAAGCCGGCGATCGAGAGCGCATGGGGGATGTCGAGGCCGAGGTGCCGAGCGACGTGGTAGAACGCCATGGCCGTCTGGTCGCTGAAGGCGAAGACGGCCGTGGGCCGGTCGGGCCGGTCGAGCAGCCGCCGGGCGGGCTCGACCGCGAAGTGCGTTGCCGCGTCCTCGGCGACGACCGTGAGCGACGGATCGCGTGGGATGCCTGCATCTTCGAGCGCCCGCTCATAGCCGCGCTCGCGAAGCTGAGAGGCGATCGGGTACGCGCGCACGTTGCAGAATCCGATGCGGGTATGCCCGGCATCGATGAGCATGCGAGTAGACGTGTATGCGCCGAGCTCCTCGTCGGGGACGACGTAGTCGACGGTCGCGTGGGCATCCGGGCTGCTCGGCCGCCCGTCGAGGACGACAACCGGCATGGTCGGCGGCACGAGCGGCAGCTCGACCACCTTGTGGAAGTTCGTCGCGACGACGAGCGCCTCGATATTCCGCTGCAGCAGGGACTGAACCGCGGGCGTCTGCACCTCGTCGTTCCCGTAGGTGTCGATCAGCATCAGCATGAAGCCGGCCTCCCACGCGGCCTGCTGCGCGCCGGCGAGCATGTGCGCCGAGAACGGGACGGTCGCCACCCGGTCTGAGACGACCCCGATGGTGCGGCTCTGCTTCGTCTTCAGCGAGCGCGCCAGCTGATTGGGCACGTAGCCGAGCTCGTCGGCGACGGCCTTGATGCGGTCTGCGACCCGCGCGTTGACGCGCCCTTCGCTACGGCCGCTGAGCACGAGGCTGACGCTGGAGACGGAGACGCCGACGTGCGCGGCGATGTCTCTCATCGTCAGCATCCTGCGCTCCTTTGCCCAACCGTCAATCGTTTGACTTCAATCGATTGACGCCACGCTAAGAGCGTCAATCGCGTTGACGCAAAAGTGCGTTATTCAGCCGTTATGAACGCGCAAAATCCCGGCGCACGGACGCGCCGATCGGCCGCGGAGAGGCGCGCCGCGCCCCGCACGACCGGCCGCGATAGGCGGCTGCGGCAAACTTGAGCCGATCTTGAGGTTCTCCCGCGGTGCCCCACCCGGGTCGCTCGGCAAGATGGGTTCTGGTCGCGCCTGCAACGCGATCAGCCCTCAACCCTGAAGAGGCGCGTGTCCAACCCGAATGGAATCACGGCCCCGGCACGGGATGTTGGTCGGAACGTCCCGGGTCGGCACCGGGCCCGTCCGCAATCGAGATCTTCGAAGCGGCCGGGCCCGGTTCTTTCGTTTCGGGGAACGCCGCGGCGTCGGAATCCGTGACGGCCGATGCGATCAGCCGGCTGCCCTGCATGAAGGCGGCGTCGACGCCCGTGGGTGTGACGACCGCATCGATCAGCGTCTCGGAGCGCAGCTCGCCGAATGCCGGGAACGAGACGGTGAGGAAGCGCGGCGGGGTGCCGTGCTCGCGCTCGTGCACAACGGCCGCCGAGTGCAGCAGCAGCATGCCCGGCAGATGGTCGACGGGGTGGTCGAAGAAGAACGGGTCGGATTCGTCGATTCCGAGGCGGGCGATCAGCCGGCCCTCGTCACGGCGCACCTGCTCGATGAGGTCGCCGTGGAACTCGCGGACGACATCGTCGAGCGCGACGGCGTTGCGCCGGATGGCCCGATAGTCGCTGTCGACCAGGACGCGCGCGCTCACCGTGCCCGAGGCGATGCCTGGCAGGCGATAGTCGACGTCGAGCACGTGCGGCACTCCCTTCCGGTACTGCACGCGCGCGAAGTCGACCTCGAGGGTGCCCTCGAGCGCACCGAAGCGCGGGAACCGCAGAGACTCCGGCTCGACGCGCACCGTCATGCTCGAGACGATGAAGTGCACCGACTGCCCCATGCCGAGCCCCGCGACGCAGATGGCGAGGCCGGCCTGCCGGAACGCCTCGGCGAGCAGTGTCACCGGGACGCGACCCGGGGTCGGGTGGCACAGCCAGTGGCTGCGCGGGATCTCGACGTCAGCGCGCCACGTCTGCTCGGAGACGGCTTCGATGGCCCAGACGAGCGACTCGGACCGTGTGGAGCGATGTGCGGCACTTCGATCGATGAGAACCAAGTCACGAACCTTCAGCTGGGAAAAACCGGCTCGCAAGTGGCATCGAGCGCAGCGTGGCTGGGAAGGCGGGCTGCGCGACCATGTGACCGTTTCGGGTTCGGTCGGCGAGGTGTTTCAACAGTAATCATGAGCCGAGTCTCAGGTCACGGGTTCAGCCACGATCACAACCACCCCAATCAGGGTTGCATCGGCAGTGTGGCAAGGGGCGTGGCGTCGGGCCGCAGTGGGAGTCTGACCGTGAACGTCGACCCCTTGCCCGGCTCGCTCGACACGGTGATCGTGCCGCCATGGGCGTCGACGATCGTCTTGACGATGGTGAGCCCGATGCCCACGCCCTGGATCGCGGCCTCGCGCGCCTCGCGCGTGCGGAAGAAACGGTCGAACAGGCGGATCTGATCGGTCTTGCTGATGCCGCGACCGCGGTCGGCGACCGCGATGACCACGGATTCCTCGTCCCGCTCGAGCGTGACCGTGATGACCCCGCTCTCGGGTGAGTACTTGACCGCGTTCGAGATGAGGTTGTCGACGACCTGCCTCACCCGGCCGCCGTCGACGTGGGCGAGCACGGTGCCGCTCGGCGTGTTGAGCTCGAGACGCTGACGCGACGCCGCGAGCGTGGGGCGGAACGTCGACACCGACTGGGCGAGCAGAGCCGAGACATCCGTCGGCTCGATCCGCAGCGCCAGGTCGTGCGTGCTCGTGCTCAGCAGGTCGCGGATGAGCGCGAGCATCTGCTCGGCGCTGCGCTGGATGGTGCGGAACTCCTTGCCGAAGCCGAGCGCGTCGACGTCGTAGCCGTCGTCGATGAGGTCGAGGTAGCCGACGATCGAGGTCAGCGGCGTGCGCAGCTCGTGCGAGACGGTGGCGAGGTACTCCTCGCGGATCTCGATCGCATTCGCGAGGTCGGTGACGTCGTAGGTCACGACCGCCGAGCCGAGTCGTTCGCCGCCGGGGCGCGAGATGCTGTGCGCCTCGGTCACGATCGCGCGCTGCTCGCCCTCCGGGTCGCCGATCCAGTAGATGAGCCCGCGCTGATCGCCCTCGATCGTCTCGGAGATGATGTTCTTGTCCTGCTTGACGCGGGTGCGCCGGTCGGAGGCGTACACGTGCTTGCTGAGGCCGGTGGCCGGATCAAAGCCGGTGAGCGCGAGGAAGTCGGACACCGTGCGGTTGTGCAGCTTCGGCTGGTTGTCGACGTCGTAGAACAGGACTCCGACGTTCACGGCGTCCGCGATCGAGCGGATGACGACTCCCAGCTCGTCCATCTCGTCGAGCAGTCGCTGCAGCTCGCTGGTCGTCTCGGCGAGGCGCTCACGCGCGGAGAGCTCACGGTCGCGCAACCAGAGCTCGGACGCGGCACGGCCGACCTGCACGCCGAGATATGCGAGCAACGAGCGCTCGAACGCCGTCCGGCGCGACGTGGTCGCCGGGTCGGCCACGACGAGCGCGCCCGTCACGGCGTCGTCGCAGTCGACCGGGACGACGCTCACGGGGCCGGGCTGCTCGCTCTCGCCGTAGAGCCAGACCAGCAGCTCGGGGTGCCGGTCCGGCGGCATGCTGGCGATGCGGGCGTCGCTCGTGAGCGGCGCAGTGGCCCAGCGGTCACCGCGCTCCTTGCGCCCCGGGGGCAGCAGCGGTGCGACGAGGTCGCCGAGATGCGGCATCCGCCCGTCACGCGCACTCCAGGTCACGCTCGGAATCGGCTCATCGTGCTCATCGGGGCCGGCCGGGATCACGAGCACCACCTCGCGCGCGCCGAACACCTCGCGCAGGCCGGTGGTGGCGATGCGCGCGAGCTCGTCGAGCGTCTCGGCGGAGTGCACGGCCCAGGTCAGCCGCATGATGCTGGCGCGCAGGCTCTCCGCGCCGTCTCGCCGGGTGCGCCGCCGTGAGCTGCGCTTGCGCAGCAGCTCGACCCGCAGGGCGAGCTCGTCGGCGACACGGTCGAGAAGCACGTAGTCGCGGTCTACCCCGGCGACCGCGTCGGTCGGCACGTCTGCGGCCGCCTCGACGACGAAGATCGCCGGGCCGCGCTCGTGGGGCTTCTCACCGAGCTCGACGATCGCGCGCTCGGGCGCGACGCCCGCCGCGCTCAGCGCAGCCCGCGCGGCGTCCGCGCAGGCGTCGGTCGCGGCGAGGACCGTGACGGGACTGGATGACTTCGCCATGCGGTGCCTCCTCTTTCGGACGACCTGAGCAACTCTTGAGGCTTCCCCGCGCCGAATCGGTGACCGCCGGTTTCAGACTGAAGTTGCTTGCCCGCGGCGGCAAGCCCCCCATCCTCGGCATATGAGTGTGGGGCGCCTCCAACCCGATTGAAGGCGCCCCTCCCCCCTATTTCCGAGAAGCCCTCAACCCGAATGCGGACTCTCGGCACACGGGACCCCTGGCGAGTCACGTCGCAGGTCGGTGCCGTGTGACGGAAACAAGGCTACCTGGCCGCAGCACGCTGTTCCACACGCTGCAGGCCCGGTATTGCCCCGCGCACACCCCGAGAACAGGGGGTTTTCGCACCTTTTGGCCCCGAAGTCAGTCCCGCGGTGCCGCCAGGCGATAGCCGACGCCGCGCACCGTCTCGATGAGATAGGGCGAAGCCGCGTTGTCGGCGAGCTTCTTCCGGAGGTTGCCGATGTGCACCTCGACGCCGCGTCGATCCGCCTCGCCGACATAGGGATTGACGACGTAGTCGTCGCCGCGCAGGAGCCGCGCGAGGTCGTCCTTGCTGCGCACCGTGCGGCCAGAGCGCAGCAGCGCCTGCAGCAGCTCGAACTCGCTGAAGGTGAGGTCGAACTCGCGGCCGTCGCGCTTCACGGTGCGCTCGCTGGGGTCGAGCACGACGCCGTTGTGCGACAGGAGCGTGCGATTCGGCGTCGTCGCAGTCGCCTCGGCGGGGGCGCCCGCCGCCGCGGGGGTCTGGCCCGGGGCATCCCCCTCACCCGGCTGACGGTGCTCGAGAACACGCGGCCGGCGCAGCATCGCCTCGGCGCGCGCACGCAGCTCGCGCGGGCGGAACGGCTTCAGGACGTAGTCGTCGGCGCCCGAGCTGAGCCCCTGCAGCGCATCGATCTCTTCGTCTCGCGCCGTCAGCATGATGATGTAGGCCGCGCTGATCTCTCTGATGCGCTTCGCCGTCTCGAACCCGTCGATCCCCGGCATGTTGACGTCGATCGTGACGAGCACCGGGCGGCACTCGCTGACCCGCGCGACGCCGTCCACCCCGCTCGAGGCAGCGAACACCCTCAGACCGATCTGCTCGAGCACGGCCTGGATGAGCTCTCTGATGCCGTCGTCGTCCTCGATGACGACAGCGCATTCGCCGTCAGCCACTCCCATGACCGAAGCGTAGCAATGGCGCAACACCGAACCGGGCCTTGTGTCGCCTAGGCTGGGCACGATGACCCAACAGGAGCGCGCCACCGCCCGCCGGGACGAGATCGTCAGGGCCGCAGCCGCCGAGTTCGACGAGGTCGGCTATGCAGCCGCGTCCCTCTCGAGCATCGCCGCGCGCCTGAACCGCACCAAGGGTGCGATGAGCTACCACTTCTCGTCAAAGGGCGCGCTCGCCCACGAGGTCGCGCAGTACCACTTCCTGCAGTGGGACGGGGTGAACGCGGCCATCCGCGAGGACGGCTACACGGGCCTCGACGCGACGATCATCCTCTCCTTCGCCGTCGCCGCCCGCTTCCGTGACGACGTTCTGGTGCGCGCCGGAATGCGCCTGCAGCACGACGCCGGACTCCACGACGTCGAGCTGCCGCCGCCTTTCGAGTGGTGGATCAAGATGACGCGCACCATGCTCGAAGAGGCGCACCAGCTGGGGCAGATCGGGGCCGACGTCGATCTGGATGTCGCAGCCGAGGTCCTGGTGGAGGCCTTCATCGGCATTCAAGAGGTCGCCCACCGCATCACCCTCGCGCAGGATATCCACGAACGCGTCGAGCGCTACTGGCTGATGCTGCTTCCCGGCCTGGGAGTGACGAACGGCCCCGAGCTGGTCGCACGACTCAGCGCCGAGGCCGCGGCGCGCTGACCGCCGGCCCGGCCCGCACCCCGCGCTTTGGGGAGATCGGCGCTTTTGCACCCCGCCAGACGGGCGTCTAGGGTGAGACCCACAAGGGTGGGGGCGAGGAATGGAGCCGATGGACCGGCATGCACCTCCGAGCGCTGTCGTCATCGAGGACGACGAAGGCATTCGGTCGCTGATCAGCGCTGTGCTGCAGCACGCGGGCTTGCACGTCATCGAGGCGGACAACGGCCTCGACGGCGTCGCCGCGGTGTGCGCGCACGACCCCGTCATCATCACCGTCGACATCCGGATGCCTGGGATCGACGGCTTCGAGACGACTCGCCGCATCCGCCAGATCAGCGGAGCGTTCGTCGTCGTGCTGAGCGCGCACGTCGCGGATGCCGACGAGTCCGAGAGCATCCGCGCCGGCGCAGACGTCTACATGCCGAAGCCGTTCCGACCTCGCGAGCTGCGCGAGCTGATCGACACGCAGCTGCGCGAGCTGCGTCGCGCCTGACGGCACTGCGCCTTCGGGCCCTTACGGCAGCTGGCGCGTCAGCTCCTCGAGCTGGGCGAACCGGCCGTCGGCCGCGACCTCGCCGAACAGGAAGACCTCTTGGGCGGCGGTGCCGCCGTCTCGCCGCGTGACCGTGATGATGTGGCGCTCGGCGTAGTGCGAGCCCTCGGTCAGCTCACCCTTCACCTCGACGGCGATCCGCTCGATGAATCCGCGCAGCTGAGCGATCTGCTGCACGTAGGCGGCGCGATCGATCCACACGCCATCGGTGCTCTGGCGGTAGTCGTCGGTGACGTGGCGCGCGACGGCCTGCTCGACGGTCAGATCGTTGCTGCCGAGCAGATCGTGCAGGGCGGCGGCGATGGAAGGCATGCGATTCTCCTTCGGGTAGGGAGAGAGGGCGTGCTCATAACGCTAGCGTGGCGCGACGCCTTTCACGCGCGCGGCGCGAGCGGCTGCTCGATCGGCAGCACGGGCCAGCCGCGCTCGCCCGCGAGCTCGAGCATCGCCGGGTCCGAGCCGACGACGACGGGGCTCGAGACGCGCTCGAGCAGGGGCAGATCGCTCGAGTGGTCGCCGTAGCCCCAGCTCGGCGCAGCCGGACCGAGTCCGGCGAGGTACGCGTCGACGACCGTGCGCTTGTCGTCGCCGATCATCGCCGCACTGATCACGCCCGTGTAGCGGCCGTCGGCCCCCACCTCGAGCTCGGTGCAGTACACCGCGTCGGCGCCGACCGCGGCGGCGATCGGCGCGAGCGGCGGCGGGAACGACCCCGAGACCAGCACGACGCGCGCGCCCGCTGCCTGGTGCTCGCGCAGCTTCGCCAGCACGTTCGGGCGGTAGAAGCCGGGCTGCGCCGAGGTCTCGACGTACCAGTCGCGCCCGGCCGCGAGCACCTGCTCGACGGGCTGGCCCGCCCAGATGCCGTAGTACACCCGGTTGAACTCGCTGCGCTCGAGGGTCACGACGAGCTCGGCGAGTTCCCGCAGCCGCGCAGGCGACACCATCTCGGGCACGCGCTTCAGGTAGAACAGCAGGAACGACTCGAGCGTGCGCACCGAGACCAGGGTCTCGTCGACGTCGAAGAACGCGGCACCGGGGGCAGTCACCCTCGAAGGCTACTGGTCGCCCTGCTCCTGCGCGGCCAGCTGGGCGCGCACCTGATCCATGTCGAGAGCGCGCGCCTGCGCGATGATGTCGTCGAGCGCCGGCTTGGGCAGCGCGCCGGCCTGCTGGAAGAGGCCGATGCCGTCGCGGAAGACCATGAGGGTCGGGATGGCCTGGATGCCGAGTGCACCGGAGAGCTCGGGCTCTGCGTCGCTGTCGAGCTTGCCGTAGACGATGTCGGTGTTCTCCTCGGAGCTCTGGTCGAAGATCGGGGCGAACATCTTGCAGGGGCCGCACCAGTCGGCCCAGACGTCGACGACGACGATGCCGTCGCCGAGCACGGTCTGCTCGAAGGTGTCCTTGGTCAGTTCAACAGTGGCCATGGGTCCATCCTCCCTGGAATGTGCACACCGTGGGGCATCCGTTCAGTCGGCTGCCAGCACCGTGTGGCGCTCGGCGAGATCGACCGTGGCGTGGCGCTCGCGGCGGGCCCCGCCGGGGATGCCGCCGACGTAGATCCACCCCAGCAGGGCCTCGTCGGCGCCGAGACCGTGCACGGCGGCGACCTCGCGCGTGCGGGTGTGCGGGCCGCTGCGCCACATCGCACCCCAGCCGGCGTCGTCGAGCAGCAGGGTGAGCAGGTGAGCGACGCCCGCGGCGGCCGCCTCCTGTTCCCACCGCTCGACCTTGTGACTCTCGCGGTAGCTCACGACGACGGCGAGCAGCAGCTCGGCGCGCAGAGGCTTGCTCCGCTGGGATGCCGCAGCGTCGGCATCCGCCCCGGCGTTCGCCGCCGCCAGCGCGAGCGCGTCGCCCAGCCGCTCGCGCGCCCGGCCGCGCAGTTCGATCACCCGCCACGGTGCGAGACCTGCGTGATCGGCGGCGGTCGCGGCCGCCTCGAGCAGGCGCTCGACCTCGGCCGTCGTGGGCGCCTCTTCCGTCACTTTGGAGTAGGAGCGCCGCGCCAGAACGGCCTCGTAGACGGATGCGCGCGCGCCGGTCATCGCTGTGCCACCTGCGCGAGAACGCGCTCGAAGACGAAGTCGTCCTCCCACCGCTCGCCCAGGCGGAAGCGCTTGACGCCGACGCCCACGAAGCCGCTCTTCGCATAGAAGCGCTGCGCCCGCACGTTCTCTTGGTTGGTGCCGAGCCAGAGGCCCGCCGCACCGCGGTTCGCCGCCGCGTCGACGGCGGCTGCCATCAGCGCGGCCGCGACGCCCGACCCGTGATGCTCGGGGGCGACGTAGATCTTGCTCAGCTCGGCGGTGGGCCACGCGGTGAGCTGCGCCGCAACCTGCGGGTCGTGCGGCTCGCCGAAGACGAGCATCGCGTAGCCGGCGAGGCCCGCGCCGTCGTCGGCGAGGAGCACGAGCCGGTCGGCATCCGCTGCGTACTCGGCGAACCGTGCAGCGCTCAGGTGCTGGGCGATGAAGGCGTTGATCTCGGCCTCGGGGGAGCTCGGCGGGCAGGCGAGCGGGAAGGTGCGGGCGGCCAGCTCGGCGACGCGCTCGGCGTCGGCAGCGGTGGCCTGGGAGATTTCGACGGGCACGGGGCAAGCCTAGGGAGCCGCGGGCGGATGCCGCGCTCGGCGTCTTCCCAGGGAGCAGCACGGGCACGCGCATAACATAAATACATGTTGTACACGCGAGGATTCCTCCTGGGCGGCGTGGTGGCCGCAGCGGTCACCCTCGCCGCGATCGCAGAGCTTCCGGCGAGCGCCGGCACCGCGCAGAAGCAGGCGCCGTGCGTGGCCGACCGCGATGCCCTCCACCGGCTCGCCCGCGCGGTGGACGACCACACCTTCCACCGCGACCGCCTGCGCGATCCCGACTTCGACATGGCCGTCTCGGCGCGCGAGGCCGCTGACCTCGCCGAGGGCCGCACGCGCGAGGCCCTGCTGGTGCTCGCCGATTCGGCGGCGCGCAGCGCGCTCGAGTTCCTTGTGGACTACAACATCGCGGCCGGCGGCTGGGAGGCCGCGACCGGCATCCGGATGCCCGCGGCCACCATGCTCTCGGCATAGCGCGCCGTTTGGAGGCCGCCGCTTCCGGGTATCGCTTGGCGCACATCACCCGTCAGTGCGGGAGGAGCGAACCATGAGCGACACCTATCAGCGCAACACACCGGAGCCGGGCGACCACGTCGGCAAGCACGTCGACGCAGAGCCGGCCGATGAGACGCTCGACGAGCGGCC
>NZ_JBLRDT010000044.1:0-16348 GCF_057512245.1 Gryllotalpicola sp. CP2-P1 | reverse complement strand
CCGCCGAGTCGGCCGGCGCGCTGGTCGCTGAAGAGATCCGCTTCGCAGGCATGCCGTGGCGCGCCGACGTGCACGACCAGGTGCTCACCGAAGCCCTCGGCCCGCGCACGGCCGCGGGCCGGCCCGCTCGCCTCGAGATGCTCGCCGCGCAAATCCGCCAACTGCTGCATGCGCCGGGGCTCAATCTCGACTCGCAGCCCGAGCTGCTCGCCGCCCTGCGGCGACTGGGGCTCGACGTGGCATCGACGCGGAAGTGGGAGCTGCGCGACCTCGATCACCCGGTGATCGCCCCGCTGCTCGAATACAAGAACCTCTACCGGCTGTTCACCGCGAACGGGTGGGCATGGCTCGAGGCGTGGGTGCACGACGGCCGCTTCCGCCCCGACTACGTCGTCGGCGGTGTGGTCACGGGCCGCTGGGCGACGAGCGGCGGGGGAGCGCTGCAGCTGCCCAAGAACATCCGCCGGGCCGTCGTCGCCGACCCGGGCTGGAAGCTCGTCGTCGCCGACGCGGCCCAGCTCGAGCCGCGCGTGCTCACGGGGCTGGCCGCCGATGAGGCGATGGCGGATGCCGGGCGCGGCCGCGACCTGTACGACTCGGTCGTCTCGGCCGGCGTGGTCGCGAGCCGCCACGAGGCCAAGGTCGCGATGCTCGGCGCGATGTACGGCGCGACCACGGGCGATTCGGCGCGACTCAAGCCGCGACTCGCGCGCGCCTTCCCGAAGGCCGTTGCGCTCGTCGATGCGGCCGCCCAGCAGGGCGAGCGCGGCGAGCAGGTGATGAGCAGGCTCGGGCGCACCTCGCCGCTGCCGGGCGGGGCTTGGCACGAGGTGCAGCAGCGCGCGAGCCAGCCCGGCGCGTCCTCGGCAGACGAGCGCCGCGCCCGCTCGCAAGCTCGCGACTGGGGCCGCTTCACCCGGAACTTCGTGGTGCAGGCCTCTGCCGCGGAATGGGCACTGTGCTGGATGGCCGAGCTGCGCCTGAAGCTCGCGGAACTCGGTGACGGAGGCCTCGAGAACGCGCCACATCTCGTGTTCTTCCTGCACGACGAGATCATGGTGCACACGCCCGCCGAGTTCGCGCCCGAGGTCGAGAAGCTGGTGCGTGAAGCGGCCGCGCAGGCCGGGCGCCTGCTGTTCGGAACATTCGCGGTCGACTTCCCGTTGCAGGTCGCGACGGTCGACACGTACGCAGATGCGAAGTGATCGACACCCCTGAACTTAGGATCGAGCCCATGACTGACACCCTCACCGCCGCCGAGCGCCTGGCCACCTTCCGCAGCCGCCGCGAGGAGTCGGTGAAACAGCCGCAGGGCAGTCTCGCTCTCGTCAACACGCAGTGGGTCACGGGCGACGCAGAGGCCGCGCAGACGGTGTACGGCGTGCCGGGCACGTACTACCCGCTGCCCGCGGGCGAAAAGGGTCTTCGCCTCGTCGCGACGGCTGCTGACGGCATCCGCGTCGACGGCGAGCTCGTCGACGGCGAAGTGATCATCTCGGCCAAAGACGGCGAGAAGGCGAGTTCCATCGTCTTCGACGACCACACGACGGGCACCGTCATCGTGAACGAGGCCGGAACGGAATACGCGTTGCGCGTCTGGGACGCGGAAGCAGACGATCTCGTGAACTTCGGGGGCATCGACGCCTACGACTACAACCCCGACTGGGTCATCACGGCGCAGTTCACGCCGGTCGAGGGCCTCTCGGTCGGGTTCGAGCACATCAAGGACGAGGGCGAGCGGGACACCGCCATCCCCGGCGAGATCACCTTCGAGAAGGACGGCGTGGCATACAACCTCGCCGCCTTCAAGTCGGGCCGGGCCCTGCAACTCGTGTTCGCCGACGCGACGAGCGGCGACGAGACCTACTCGGTCGGCCGCTTCCTGTTCGTCGCGCCGAACCCCGACGGCACGATCACCCTCGACTTCAACCTCGCGGTGCTGCCGCCGTGCGCCTTCAGCTACCAGTTCAACTGCCCGCTGCCGCCGAAGCAGAACCGCTTCCAGGTTCCGATCCGCGCCGGCGAGAAGAACGCGCTCAACAAGAGCGGCGAGCTGCTGCACGAGTTCTAGAGGCGCTCACGCGATGGCCGCGCGCCGCGTCTTGTCCGCGGTGGGGCGCCCGCTCACGACCCAGGATCCGATGGCGATGGTCGCGGCCAGTCCGACGGTGCCGAGCGCGACCTGCGTCCACGGCATGGCGAAGATCTGGCCGGGAGCCAGGCCGAACGCGGCATAGACGGTGAGCGTGGCCGTCAGCGCACCCAGGACCGCTCCCGAGCCGACGATGATCAGCGCCTGCCAGAACGCGATCGTTCGCCGCGTTCGAGGCGGCGCTCCGATCGCCTCGAATGCGGCGGCATCGCGAGCGCCGTCCTGCCGTGCCAGGCTCAGTGCGACCACGGCCGCAGCAAGCGCGATCAGTGAGCTCGCCGCCAGGGCGGCCCAGAGGTAAGCAGGCGACGTCGAGCTCGGGCCGGTCTGCACGCCCGCGCCGAACGCATCATTGTTGCTGGCATTGATCACGTCGACTGCCGCGCGGAGTGCATCCTGCTGCGCCTGCGTCGGTGAGGATTTCAGGGTGGCGAGCAGCGTGGTGGGCACGGCGTCGATCCCGAGCCGCTGCGCGGCACTGGGGGAGAGGATCGCCCCGAACCCCAGCGGGTGCGCCATGCGTTCGTACACGGCCGGAACCGCTGCGGACTTCGCAGGTGCCGCGAGCACGCTGACCTTCATCAGTTCATCGCGCTTCTGCGCGGAGTACCAGCCGATGGTCAGCTGACCGTCGTGGACGAACGCGCGGTGCAGGGAGACAGCGCCTCCTCCGCGCAAAGCAGCCACCGCAGCCTTGCTCGGCGTGTGCCCCAGAATCTGGGCGAGTTCGCGAGGACCGCCGACCACAAGCAGCGGCGCGTCGTCGAAAGACTGACCGTAGCTTGCGACCAGATCGTTGCATCGCCAGTCCTTCGAGCCGCTGTCGGACGCGACGTAGCCCTGGACGGTCTCCGGGCACCGGTCTGCGGCGGCCGCCAGGGGAACCGCGTACAGTCCCGTCGCCGCCGTCTCGCCCGAACGTGCGGGCTCGGGCGCTGAGGAGATGAGAACGGGTCTTGTGACCGCCAACGTTCGCTCGAGAGCCGCGGCGAGCTCGTCCGCGTGTGCGCCCAGACCCTCGCTCTGCGGGGCAGCACCTGCCACATACGCCACTGCCTGCTGGTCGCCGATGTCCCATTGGTACCGCGAGCGATCGGCGGCGTCAGTCGAGGCGAGGGTTCCCATGACGAACACAGCGAGGAAGCTCGTGGTCATGATCGCGGCGATCGCCGGAACCGCACGGGAGCGATTGCGCGCAAGGTCTCGGCTCGCCAGGCGCGGTGCAACACCTAGACGTCGCGCCGCTGAACCGATGCCGGCGAGAATGAGGCTCGACATCATGATCAGACCGAACTGCATGACGATCACGCCCGCTGTGATGCCGTAGTACAGGGCGGCCAGGACGCGTGAGGCGTGCTGCTCGAGCAGGGTGTGGCCGTCGGAGGTGTGGAAGTCGCCACTCGTGATGATCGCGGCGGTCACTCCGCAGCCGAGCGCGAGAGCGGCCCCGGCGAGCGTGACGATCACCCCGAGCACAGGGCGTCGCCGGCTCGCGCGGCCGGGTCGGGTGGCGCCGCGCAGTGAGCTGACCACGTCCATGCGCGCGACAGCCACCGCGGGGATCACCGCGGCGCTGAACCCGATCAGCGCGGCGGCGAGCACCATAAGCGCGTGCACCCACCAGATCAGGTGGTAACCCGGGTAGTGAGAGGCGCTGCCGTCTGCCGTCAGCCGCAGATATAGCGAACCCGCGCCGACACCCGCTGCGCTCCCGACGAATCCGCCCACCAGGCCGAGAGCAGCTCCGGTCAGGCTGACGATACCGATCAGCGTTCCACGCGATCCGCCGGCGCTCGCGACGATGGCAAGCACGCGCTGACGCTGCTTCGCGCCGATGAAGAAGGCCGACCCGGCGAGCAGGATCACCTCGAACGCGCCGAATGCGAGGGCAAGCCCCAGCATGAGCCACAGACTCCCATTGCTCGACTGGATCGTGTTCGGCCAATCGAGCCCGTAGCGCGCCGCCAGCGATCGGGAGAGCACGATGTAGCCGGCATGGTTCAGCGTCTTCGCCTGAGTGGCGTCGACGTCGAGGTCTGGCAGGTAGTACGAGTACGACCTGGCTGCCGGCACGGCCGCTGTCCCGTCGAGCGCACCGTCGCGCAGGAACAGCTCTGGAACGCTGCGGGCGACGCGGGTGTCGTCGATGAGCCCGGTGATCGTGTAGTCGCCAGTGATCGGGCTGTTCAGATGCACCGCGTCGCCGACCCGTGTATCAAGTCTCGTGAGCGCCGCCGGGGTGACCATGAGCTCGTGATCGTTCGCGGGTGCCCGACCTGAGGTGACCGTGAACCGCCCTCTCAGACTGTGGTCCCATGCAGGTCCGACAGTCGCTGCGAGATCGGCGACGCCGGCCTTGGAGTCCGCCTCGACGGTCGTGTCGGCGAGTCGCAGCACGCGCGTGCCGGCCGGCAACGCGCTCGTGATGGGGGCATTCGAGGCATCGGGGTTCTGATGCAGCGGGGTGCCGTCGCTGTCCTCGTCGACCTGCCAGCTCTGCGAGCCGGGCGGAGTCTGACGCATCGACGAGTCCGGCGCATTCACGAGCTGGGCGCGGCTTCGGGTATGGCCCAGTGCTGCGTCCAGCGCTTCGGCAGTGGTCGCACTGCGCGAGTCGATGACGAGGGCGACGCCCGAGTAACCGAGCATGGGCAGCGCGATCAGCGCCGCGATCAGCACGGCCTGCGCGCGGGTGAGCACGGTGCCACGCCGCGCAAGGCGCCAGACCAGCGCAAGCGCGCTCACACGTGCCGCCCGCCGCCGACGAGCAGCTGCTCGGGCGTCTCGCGCCGCGTGCCGTCGGTGATGCGCCCGTCGCACAGGAACACGATGCGATCGGCCCACGCCGCATGGCGGGAATCATGGGTCACGAGGATGCCGCCCGCTCCGGCGTCGATGCGCCGGCGCAGCATCCGCATCACCAGCTCGCCCGTCGTCGAATCGAGCGCTCCGGTGGGCTCGTCGGCCAGGATCAGGCGCCGCGGCCCGACGACCGCGCGGGCGATGGCCACGCGCTGCTGCTGCCCACCGGAAAGGTCGTCGGGGTAGGCATCCGCTCGCTCGTCCAGCTCAACCGCACGCAGCGCGTCGTGCCCGGCGGACCGCGCTTTCACCCCGCGCCAGCCGTCCAGCTCGAGCGGCAGCGTCACGTTCTCGAGCGCGGTGAGCGATGGCACCAGGTTGAAGTCCTGGAAGACGAAGCCGAGCGTGCGGCGCCGCAGCTGCGCGAGCCCCTTGGCCGGCAGCGTCGACAGATAGGTGCCGCCGACCACGACCTCGCCCGCGGTCGGCGTGGTGAGGCCGCCCGCGATCGTGAGCAGGGTCGACTTCCCTGAGCCGGATGCGCCCATCACGGCCACGAGTTCGCCCACGTTGACCTCGAGATCGATGCCCGAGAGCGCGGTGACGGACGCCTCGCCTTTGCCGTATTGCATGGCGACTCCGTCGAGCCGCAGCAGGGGAGTGGTCACGGCTCGACCGCCTTCGCCGGGCGGCCGCGCTTCGGCACCTCGGTGTTGAGCGGCAACGGCCCGGCGACGCCGGCGGCGACCGCGCGTGCGAGGCGCCCCTCAGCGTGGTCGAGCCAGCGCAGCTCGCCGTCGGCTTGGAAGATCTGCGCGTCGACCAATAGCAGGTAGGCGAGGTCTTCGGGCGATGTCGGCTCATCGATCGCGTCCTTGGTGCGCGTCAGGTCGCGCAGCAGCGCCAGCGTCGCCCGGCGCTGCACCTGGATCACGTCGGCGAGCTCGACGCCCGGCAGAGTGGCTGCGACCGCCAGCTTGATCGCCAGCTCGTCGCGGGCCGCAGCCTGACGTTCGACGGGGGAGGACAGCCACGACGAGACGGCCTCGTGACCGGCATCCGTGATCTCGTAATAGGCGCGGCCCTCGCGATCGGACTCACCCTTGGCGACGAGCCCGTCGCGCTCGAGGCGCTCGAGCGTCTGATAGATCTGGCCAACGTTGAGCGGCCATGTGCCGCCCGTGCGGCGGTCGAACTCGGCGCGCAACTGGTACCCGTAGCACGGGCCCTGGTCGAGGATGGCGAGCAGGCTCTGGCGAACTGACATGGGGTATGTATATACCGAGTAATTGCATACCCACAATGCCGACACGCGCCGCGCACGAATTACGCGCTTGGAATTCGTTCCCGTGCTATGTGAGAATGCCCATGTCGACAGCGACGCCGTTCATCGGTCGGAGGGGAAGCCGCACCGGAACGAACGGAGGACGCGATGTCGGCCACAACTGCAAAGGCCAGCACTGCAAGGGCCAGGGGAGTGCTTTTCGTGCACTCCTCTCCTCGTGCGCTCTGCCCCCACCTCGAGTGGGCGGCGGGCCGCGTGCTCGGTCGTGCCGTGAACTTCGACTGGGCCCCGCAGCCCGTGCTGCGCGGAACCCTGCGCGCCGAGTTCTACTGGGAGGGCGACACTGGCACCGGTGCCGCCCTTGCGAGCGCGTTCCACGGCTGGGAAGACGTCCGCTACGAGGTCACGCAGGACCCCACGGCCTCGAGCGACGGCGCGCGCTACCTGCACACGCCGTCACTCGGCATCCACTTCGCGCAGACCGACACGGCCGGCAACGTCGTGATCCCCGAGGACCGCATGCGGTACGCCATGGAGGTCGCGGGCAGCGACGTCCTCGCGCTGCACCGCGAGCTCCACGCCGCGCTCGGTCAGCCGTGGGACGACGAGCTCGAGCCGTTCCGGCACGCGAGCGACGACAACCCGGTGGTCTGGCTGCACTCCTTCGCGGGGTGACCCGCGCGGCTCAGACCGTCTTGAAGGCGACGACCGCGTTGTGGCCGCCGAAGCCGAACGAGTTGCTCACCGCGGCGAGATCGCCGTCCCCCAGAGGGCGCGGCGCCGTCACGACGTCGAGGGCGATGTCGGGGTCCTGGTTCTCGAGGTTGATCGTCGGCGGCGCGGTGCGCTCGTGCAGCGCAAGCACCGTGAACATCGCCTCGAGCGCTCCGGTGCCGCCGAGCAGGTGCCCGGTCGACGCCTTCGTCGCGCTGACGGCGACGCTGTCGAGGTGGTCGCCGAAGATCGCGCGCAGCGCCTTGTACTCGGCGATGTCGCCGACGCCGGTCGACGTCGCGTGGGCGTTCACGTGGGCGATGTCGGATGCCGCGAGGCCGGCCTGCTCGAGGGCGAGGTTCGTCGCCCGGGTCGCGCCGAGACCCTCGGGGTCGGGTGCGGTGATGTGGTACGAGTCGCTCGTGATGCCGCCGCCCGCGACCTCGGCGTAGATCTTCGCCCCGCGCGCCTTCGCATGCTCCTCGGTCTCGAGGATCAGCGCCGCGGCGCCCTCGCCCATCACGAAGCCGTCGCGGTCCCTGTCATAGGGGCGCGAGGCGCGCGCCGGGTCGTCGTTGCGCTTCGAGAGCGCCTGCATGCTCGCGAAGGCGGCGACCGTGATCGGGTGGATGCACGACTCGGAACCGCCCGTGATGACGATGTCGGCGAGGCCGGCCTGCAGGTGGTCGTAGGCGTTGGCGAGCGACTCGGTGCTCGATGCGCACGCCGAGACGACCGTGCGAGCGCCGGCGCGCGCATTGAGGTTCATCGACACGGCGGCTGCGGGGCTGTTCGGCATGATCATCGGAACCGTCATCGGCAGCACGCGGCGGGGGCCGCGGTCACGCAGCGTGTCCCACGCGTCGAGCAGGGTCCACACCCCGCCGATTCCGGTGGCCCAGTCGACGAGCAGGCGATCGGGGTCGAAGTCCTCGATCGCGGCATCCGCCCACGCCTCGCGCGCCGCGATCAGCGCGAACTGCGCCGCCGGGTCCAGGCGCTTCAGCTCGACGCGCTCCATCACCTCTGACGGGCGGACGAGCGCCTCGGCCGCGAAGGTCACCGGGATCTCGTACTGCGACACCCAGTCGTGCTGGAAACCGCGGGCACCGGATTCACCGGCGAGCAGTGCCTTCCACGTGTCCTGGGCGGTGCCGCCGAGCGGCGTGGTCGCGCCGATACCGGTGACGACGATCTTCTTGGGTCCCACGATGTTCCTTTACTGCGTTCCTGCGTGCTTCTGACGTGCGACGGGCGCAAACGTACGACGCGGTCGACTCTGACGTCAGTCAGACGCCGACCGCGTGCGACGTGAGAAGTCTCAGGCCTGAGCCTTGACGATGTAGTCGACGGCGTCGCCGACGGTCTTGAGGTTCTTCACCTCGTCGTCGGGGATCTTGACGTCGAACTTGTCCTCGGCGTTCACGACGATGGTCATCATCGAGATCGAGTCGATGTCGAGGTCGTCGGTGAAGGACTTGTCCAGCTGAACGGAGTCGGTGGCGATGCCGGTCTCGTCGTTGATCAGCTCGGCCAGGCCGGCCAGGACTTCTTCGGTGGACAGTGCCATATGGGTTCTCCTTGATGTGTCGTGTGACCGCTCACCAGTGTAGTTAATGGGCAGAGTGCGAGCGGCCGGTGGGGCGGTGGAAGCTAGGGCAGGACGACCACCTGGGCTGCATAGGCCAGGCCGGCGCCGAAGCCGATCTGCAGGGCGAGCCCGCCCGACAGCTCGGGGTGCTCCGCGAGCACGCGGTGCGTCGCGAGCGGGATGCTCGCCGCGCTGGTGTTCCCCGTGGTCGCGATGTCGCGTGCGATCACGACGTGGTCGGGCAGCCCCAGCTGGGTCGCGAACTCGTCGATGATGCGCATGTTCGCCTGGTGCGGAATGAAGGCCGCGAGATCGGATGCCTCGACTCCGGCGACCTCGAGGGCGCGGCGCGCCGCCTTCGCCATCTCCCAGACGGCCCAGCGGAACACGCTCGGCCCCTCCTGGCGAAGATGCGGCCAGCCTGCGGTGCCGTCCCGGAACGCGAGCAGCGTATTGCTCATGCCGACGGCGTCGGCGCGCGAGCCGTCGGAGCCCCACACCGTCGCCGAGATCCCGGCTGCATCGCTCGGGCCGACCACCGCGGCGCCGGCCCCGTCTGCCAGCAGGAAGGAGATCGAGCGGTCGGTGGGGTCGATGATGTCGGAGAGCTTCTCGGCGCCGACGACCAGGACATACCTGGCCGCCCCGGCGCGGATGAGCGCGTCGGCTTGCGCGATGCCGTAGGCATAGCCCGCGCAGGCCGCGCTGAGGTCGTATGCCGCAGCCGGGGTCGCCCCGATTCGATCGGCCAGCACGGCCGCCATCGAGGGCGTCTGCACGGGGTTGCTGATCGTCGCGACGAGCACCGCGCCGAGTTCGGATGCCGGCACACCGCTCTTCTCGATCGCCTCGCGGGCGGCATCCGTCGCGAGATCGATCGCCTGCACGTCGCGTGACGCGCGCACGCGCGTCTCGATGCCGGTGCGCTGCCTGATCCACTCGTCGGACGAGTTGATCGGGCCGACGATGTCGGCGTTCGGCACGACGAGGTCGCCGCGCGCGGCGCCGACGGCGAGGATGCGCGTGAACTGCGCGCCCGTCGCCTGGGTGAGCGTCGGCATCAGGCCGTTCCGGCCGTCAGCTCGGCGGCGGCCGCGATGTCGTCGGGGGCCTTGATGGCGACGGCGGGAACGCCCTTCAGCCCGCGCTTGGCAAGGCCCACAAGAGCACCCGCCGGCGCGAACTCGACGAGTCCGGTGACGCCGGCCGCCGCGAACGCCTCCATGTCGAGGTCCCAGCGCACGGGGTTCGCGACCTGGCCGACGACGAGGTCGATGAACTGCGCGCCCGAGGCGACGACGGAGCCGTCCTTGTTCGTCCACAGCGTGATCGCCGGGTCCGAGACCGTGAAGCCCGACGCCTTCTCGCGCAGCGCCTCGCGCGCGGGGGCCATGAAGCGCGTGTGGAAGGCGCCTGCGACCTGAAGGGGCACGACGCGGGTGCCGCGCAGCGGATCCTCTGAGAGCCTGGCGAGCGCGTCGAGCTCACCCGCGACCACGATCTGACCCCCGCCGTTGTAGTTCGCCGGTTCGAGGCCGAAGGCGCTGATGTGCTCGACGACGGCGTTGGGGTCGCCCCCGAGAACAGCGCTCATTCCGGTGGGAACCGCGGCTGCGGCATCCGCCATCGCCAGCGCGCGGGTGCGCACGAAGGCGAGCGCGTCCGCCTCGCTGAGCACGCCCGCGACGGCTGCCGCGGTCACCTCGCCGACCGAGTGGCCCGCGACGGCGCCGATCTCGACGCCGGCGGCGCGCAGCGCGCGGGCGGTGAGCAGCCCCGCGGCGACGATGAGCGGCTGCGCGATCGCGGTGTCGCGGATCGTGTCAGCGTCGCTCACGGTGCCGTGCGCGATCAGGTCGACGCCGATCGCCTCGGACCAGCCGGCGACCAGCTCACGCGTGGCCCGGTCGGCGATCCAGGGCTCGAGGAAACCGGGGGTCTGAGAGCCCTGACCGGGCGCGACGAAGACGATCACGCGTTCCATCCTGCCAAGCCGAGGGGATGCCCCGCTGGCGCGACTCGATCAAGAAATCGAGAATGCTTTGGCGATCGTCTACTAACGCAACCCGCGTCGGCGGCTGTTCGCGTCCGGTTCCGCGATCGCCCCGATGATCAGGGCCGACTGCAGGATGAGAGCCTCGCGCGCCCCGGTGGCGTCCCAGCCGATCACGTCGCCGACGCGCTTGAGGCGGTACCGCACCGTGTTCGGGTGCACGAACAGCTCACGTGCGGTCGCCTCGAGGCTGCGGCCGTTGTCGAGGTAGCTCCACAGCGTATTGAGCAGTTCGGGGGAGTGCGCCTTGAGCGGCTGATAGATGCGCCCCACGAGCGTCGAGCGCGCGAGCGGGTCGCCCGCGAAGGCGCGCTCGGGAAGCAGGTCGTCGGCGTGCACGGGGCGCGGGCAGTTGCGCCACGCCTTCGCCACGGCGAAGCCGGCGAGTGCTGCCTTCGCGCTCTTCGACGCGTCCACGATGCTCGGCACCGCGTGGCCGAGCACGAGGTAGCCGGGGCCGAAGTTCGGCTCGAGCTGGGTCGCGATCTCGAGGAACCCGATGGGGGCGGGGGCCGAGGCCGTCTCGTCGTCCTCGCTGTGCTGCGGGATACCGGCGCGGCCGATCACGACGACGAGCCGGCTGCCCTGCACGCCGATCAGCACGTCGGCGCGCACGTGTCGCGCCGTGCGGCGGATCTGGTCGACGTCGAGCATCCGCGGCGCGGTGCCGACGAGCACGGCGACCTCGCCGTGGCCGTGCCAGCCGAGGGCGGCGATACGGCTCGGCAGTTCGTCGTCGTACTCGCCGGTGAGGATCGAGTCGACGACGAGCGCTTCGAGGCGCGCGTCCCACAGACCGCGCGACTCGGCAGCTCGCGCATAGACATCCGCCGAGGCGAACGCGATCTCGCGCGAGTAGATCAGGATCGCGTCGCGCAGGATCTCGCCGCCGTCCTTGGCGCGGTCCTCGACGACCGAGACCACGACGCGGATCAGCTGCAGGGTCTGCTGCAGGCTGATCGACCGCAGCAGCTCACGCGGCGCCGAGCCGAACACGTCAGAGGCCACCCAGGGCGTCGCCGTCGGGTCTTCGAACCAGTCGATGAACGACGTGATGCCGGCCTGGGCCACGAGCCCGACGGCCGAGCGCCGGCCGGGGGGCATCTGGCTGAACCAGGGCAGCGTGTCCTCGAGCCGCTTCAGCGTCGCGCTGGAGAGCTCGCCCGAGATCTTGCGAAGCCAGGCGAGCGTCTCCTCCTTGGTGCGGCGAACCACCCTAGGCGTCACCGCCGGCGTTGCCCGAGGTACCCGCGTTGACGTTGAACAGGTCGTAGCGCTGGATCGCCTGGAGCGGCGCGGACGGGTCGATCTTGCCCTCGGCAGCGAGCTGCTCGAGCGCGCGGACCACGACCGAGTGGCTGTCGATGTAGAAGAACCGGCGGGCGGCGGCGCGCGTGTCGGCGAAGCCGAAGTCGTCGGCCCCGAGCGTCGCGAAGCGGTTCGGCACGAACTGGCGAATCTGGTCGGGCACCGCGTGGGTGAAGTCGGTGACGGCCACGATCGGGCCCTCGGCCCCGGCGAGCTTCTGGGTGACATACGGCACCTGCGCGGGCTCTTCGGGGTGGAGGAAGTTGTGCTCCTCGGCCTTGAGGCCGTCGCGCCGCAGCTCGTTCCAGCTGGTCACCGACCACACGTCGGCCGAGACGTTCCACTCGTCCGCGAGGATCTGCTGCGCCTCGAGCGCCCACGGCATGGCGACACCGGATGCCAGCAGCTGCGCCTTCACGGGCTTGTCGGCCGCGCCCTCGCGCAGCTTGTAGATGCCCTTCACCACGCCGTCGACGTCGAGGTTCTCGGGCTCGGCCGGCTGCACGATGGGCTCGTTGTACACGGTGAGGTAGTACATGACGTCGGGGTCGGGGTGCGTTCCGCCGTACATGCGCTCGAGACCCGAGCGGACGATGTGGCCGATCTCATAGCCGTATGCCGGGTCGTAGCTCACGACGGCGGGGTTGGTCGCCGCGATCATCGGCGAGTGGCCGTCCATGTGCTGCGTGCCCTCACCCGTGAGCGTGGTGCGGCCCGCGGTGGCGCCGATGACGAAGCCGCGCGCGAGCTGGTCACCGGCCGCCCAGAAGGCGTCCGCGGTGCGCTGGAACCCGAACATCGAATAGAAGATGTACACCGGCACGAGCGGCTCGCCGTGCGTGGCGTACGAGGTGCCGAACGCGGTGAATGCCGCGGTGGCGCCCGCCTCGTTGATGCCCACGTGGTACAGCTGGCCCTGCGGGCTCTCCTTGTAGGACAGCAGCAGCTCGCGGTCGACCGAGGTGTAGTGCTGGCCGCGCGGGTTGTAGATCTTCGCGTTCGGGAAGAACGCGTCCATGCCGAAGGTGCGCGCCTCGTCGGGGATGATCGGCACGATGCGCGGGCCCCAGTTCTTGTCGCGCAGCAGGTCCTTGAGCAGGCGCACGAACGCCATCGTGGTGGCGACCTCCTGCTGGCCCGAGCCGCGCTTCGAGATGGCGTACGCCTTGTCGTCGGGCAGCTCGAGCTGCACGTACTTCGAGCGTCGCTCGGGCAGGTAGCCGCCCAGGGCGCGCCGCCGCTCGTGCAGGTACTGGATCGCCTCGTCGTCGGGGCCCGGGTTGTAGTACGGCGGCAGCCAGTGGTCGCCCTCGTTCAGCTGTGCATCGGTCAGCGGGATGTCGAGGGTGTCGCGGAAGAGCTTCAGGTCCTCGAGGGTGAGCTTCTTCATCTGGTGGGTCGCGTTGCGGCCCTCGAAGTGCGGCCCGAGGCCGTAGCCCTTGATCGTGTGGGCGAGGATGACGGTCGGCTGGCCCTTGTGCTCGACGGCCGCCTTGTAGGCGGAGTAGATCTTCCGGTAGTCGTGCCCGCCTCGCTTGAGCGCCCAGACCTGGTCGTCGGTGTAGTCCTTGACCAGTTCGAGCGCGCGCGGGTCGCGGCCGAAGAAGTTCTCGCGCACGTAGGCGCCGTTCTCGGCCTTGAAGGTCTGGAAGTCGCCGTCGGGCGTGGTGTTGAACAGGTTCAGCAGCGCGCCCTCGGTGTCGCGGGCGATCAGGTCGTCCCACTCGCGACCCCAGATGAGCTTGATGACGTTCCAGCCGGCGCCGCGGAAGTAGCTCTCGAGCTCCTGGATGATCTTGCCGTTGCCGCGCACAGGGCCGTCGAGACGCTGCAGGTTGCAGTTCACGACGAAGGTCAGGTTGTCGAGGCCCTCATTGGCCGCGAGCTGCAGCTGACCGCGCGATTCGATCTCGTCCATCTCGCCATCGCCGAGGAACGCCCACACGTGCGAGTCGGCCGTGTCTTTGATGCCCCGGTTCGCGAGGTAGCGGTTGAAGGACGCCTGGTAGATCGCGTTGATCGGCCCGAGGCCCATCGACACGGTCGGGAACTGCCAGAAGTCGCGCAGCATGCGCGGGTGCGGGTACGACGGCAGGCCGTGCGGGGCGCGCGACTTCTCCTGCCGGAATCCGTCGAGCTGCTGCTCGGTGAGGCGCCCCTCGAGGAAGGCGCGCGCATAGGCGCCCGGGCTCGAGTGCCCCTGCAGGAACAGCTGGTCGCCGCCGGACGGGTCGTCCTGCCCGCGGAAGAAGTGGTTGAAGCCCACCTCCCACAGGGAGGCGTACGAGGCATAGCTCGAGATGTGGCCGCCGACCGCGACGCCCGGGCGCTGGGCGCGATGCACCATGATTGCCGCGTTCCAGCGCAGCCAGCGGCGATAGCGGCGCTCGATGTCCTCATCGCCGGGGAACTCGGGCTCGTCTTCGGCCGAGATGGTGTTGATGTAGTCGGTGGCGGGGATCTGCGGCACACCGAGGTGGAGCTCCTTGGAGCGGCCGAGCAGGCTGACCATGATCTCGCGCGCCCGCTCGGGCCCGGCGCTCTTCACCAGTTCGTCGAGTGACTCACGCCATTCCGCGGTCTCCTCGGGGTCCGAATCGACGTTCGTCACCGAATACGGATCCTGGTGGTTAACAGTCACTTCGACCTCTTCCTTGTGCCGGTCAGTACCTGTGTCGGGCGCACGGTTGTCGGATCACGACACAGCGCCGACGATCAGCCTAGTAGTGCGCGCGACGTGCTGGCGCCCACGGTGCGAGCTGCGCATAGGCTTACGCGCATGGCTTTGGAGAATGACACCCAGGCCCCCGATTTCGAGTTGCCGAACCAGTTCGGCGAGCCGATCCGCTTGAGCGATTTCCGCGGCAGGAAGGCGGTCGCGCTCGTCTTCTTCCCGCTCGCGTTCTCGGGAACGTGCACGGGGGAGTTGTGCGAGCTGCGCGACAATCTCGCGCTCTTCGCCGATGCCGATGTCGAGCTCATCGGCGTCTCCGTCGATTCGAAGTGGGCGCTGCGCGCATGGGCGGAGGAGCAGGGCTACGGGTTCCACCTGCTGGCCGACTTCTGGCCGCACGGCGCCGTGGCGAAGGACTACGGGGTCTTCCTCGACGAGAACGGCTTCGCCAACCGCGCCACCTTCGTCATCGACGAGCAGGGCGTGATCCGCGCGAGCTTCATCTCGGCCCCAGGCGAGGCGCGGCCGCTCGAGGCATACCGCAGCGCCGTCGAGCAGCTCGCAGCACGCCGCGCCCTCGGCGCGTGAGCTACGAGGCTGCCGAGCGCGTCACGGAGTACCAGGCGCGCCGCATCGAACTGGACACCAACGCGCGCTTCGAGGCGATCGTCGCCGCCTTCGAGGGCGCCGTCCCCGAGCTCACGGATGCCGCGGCCCTCGCCCGCCTCGCGGAAGACGGCGACTGGCAGAGCTTCACGCGCGACCTCGCATGGGAGTCGCCGAGCGGATTCGTGCGGGTCTGGTCCTCACGCCCCGGCGAGCTGCTGAGCGCGGCCGGCAGCAGACGGCCGAGTGCGGTATGGCTGATCGTCAACCACGCGATCGGCGCCCGGCTTTTCCGCCACGATCCGACGACGGCGCTCTACAGCCCGCTGCGTGTCGAGGCGCACGCGGCGGCCGGCGCAGGCACCGTGCTCGCGTTCGACGTGCCGAGCGCCCGACTGCGCAGCTTCGGAACGAACAAGGTCACCCAGGCCGGTGCCGAACTGGACCGGGCTCTGGGTGACCTTGTCGAAGACCTCGGGCTGCCGAGGCCGAGCGCGCTGCGGCGCTAGCTCGTCGGGCTACACGGCTTGCTCGGCGATGGAGAAGCGAACATTGCCCTGCTCGCTGACATCGGCATCGAGGATCTTGTCGTCGAGCGAGATCGCGGCATTGGACTCGAGGAAGACGCGTGCGCCGTCCACCTCGAGAACGGTGTCGGCCGCGGCCGGCTGAGGCGCGACCTCCACGGCGTATTCGCGGGATTCCGGGGTGGCGCTGCTGATGCGCAGGCCCGCCTCTTCGCTGGTTCCACCGCGCGAGGCGAGGGACTTGACGACGGTGCTGGCGTTTTCAGTCAGGGTGAGCATTGCGCTTCCTTCCACTGGCGTTCAGGAGTGAGCCACGTTTCCGAATCGACCGGCGCGCCTCAACCCCATTCGGGGGACATTGCGGAGATTGCCAGGGTCGAGAATGGCTCGAGATGACTGATCTCGAAGACGTCGAGCGGATGCTGCGCGAGCGGCTCGCGCAGGCGAAGGCGCGCGAGTCCGGACTCGCCGACGCGCTGGCCGAACTCGGGGCGATTCGCGACGCGAACACCGACGACGAGCACGACCCGGACGGGGCGCCGGTCTCGGGTGAGTGGTCGCGCCTCGCAGGCATCCGCCACGACACGCAGGCAGACATCGCTGCGACCGAGGCCGCGCTCGCACGCGTCGCCGACG
>NZ_JBLRDT010000043.1:0-16365 GCF_057512245.1 Gryllotalpicola sp. CP2-P1 | reverse complement strand
GCCGAGCGTCCATGACCTCACGGCCGGCGTCCGTCAGGCGCAGCAGCATGCGGCGCCCGTCGCCCGAGTCCTTCTCGCGCTCGACGAGACCGCGCGTCTCGAGTGCGGCGATCGTGGCGCCCATCGCCTGCGGGCTGACGCCGGCGAGCCGCGCGAGCGCACCCGACGTCGTCTCGACAGCGCGCCTGATGTGAAGCAGCGCGCCGATCTCGGACGCGCTCAGCTCACCGACGGCGCGTGCCGTGCGGGCGGCGGCGATGAAGAGGCGGATGCTCTCGAGCAACGAGCCCGCGAGCTCTTCGGTCTCGCGCGCATCGGCCATATTGATAAGCCTAGGTTGATAAACCTCGCTTTACAAAAATGATCCGCCCCGCTCGACGTCGGCGTTCCCGAATCGCCGACGGAGCGGGGCGGATCTGCACTGAGGGCGCCCAACCCCTTGTCACGTTCCTCAGTGGTTCAGATGCCAGTGGTCGTAGCCCAACCGGCAGTCGCAGCCGACGCGGATCCAGTCGCCGGTGCGCTCGCTCATGAAGATCTCGGCGTGAGGCTCGCGCTGCGGCGAGCGCAGCGCCAGCGGCGAGCGGCGCCGCGGGCCGCGCTTCATGCCCACGCGCTGCAGCAGCGCCTCCCACGCAGTGGGGCTCGGAACGACGATCGCGCCGGCCATGATCCCTCCACCCTTTCGCGCGTTACACGACAACTGTCAGGAAGGGTATCGGACACTTGTCGCGTTGTCTATAGGACAGCTGTCGCTTATCGCGGGCTAGGGTGGTGCATCATGGATGCCCGATCGCGACGCTCGCGGACCGCCCTCGTCGATGCCGTCTACCGCCTGGCGGTCGAGAAGGGCATCGACAACCTGACGGTCACCGACGTCGCGGCCGAGGCAGGGGTCAGCCGAGACACGTTCTACCGGCATTCCGGCGACCCGGTCGCGCTCCTCTGCGGCGCCCTGCAGGACGAGCTGGCCGACTCGGTGTCGTCGTATCTCTCGATGCCGCTCGTCGGCGACAACGACGACAGCGTGTTCCTGCCGCCCGCCGCCGCGGTCATGGAGCACATGCGCAACCACACCGCCATCTACCGGCAGGCTCCCGGCAGCAAGAGCGGTGCACGGCTCACGGCGATCATCGAGGCCGCGGCGCGGCGGGTCATCGAGACGCATCTCGACAACCACCCCGAGATCGTGCCCGAGCAGCTGCAGCCCATGACTGAGATCACACGCCAGATGTCACTGGCATACGCCTCGTCCGGTGCGACGGCCGCGTTCTTCGCGTGGATCAACGGTGACGATCTCGGCGACGTGCGGCACTACGCGCAGGTGGTGCTGCTCTCAGGGCCGGAGTGGTGGCTCGGGCTGCCCACCCCCGTCGCGAAGCCGCGCTCGCGCGAGGCGGGCTGAGCCGCCGGCCGGTCGGCCGACAACGTGGAGCGCCCCGCACCAACCCGAATGGCGCGGGGCGCTCGAGACGGTGCACCCCCAGCCGGAGCATCCTCTGAGCAGCTGCGCTGCGGCGCCTCCCCTGACGCACTTCGATGTCTTCCGGGCCCCTGGGCCGTCTCAACGAGTTCAAAGGTACGGGCGAGGAATCCGCCGCGCCATCCCGTTGACACCGCGAGGCGCGATCCACTAGGGCGGCTCCAGAACGGCTGGCCGTTGGCATTGAGAGAGCCGGTTAGGGGTCTCGATCCCCTGGCCCCTCGCTTACAAGGCGAGCGCTCTACCAACTGAGCTAAACCGGCATCGGCCCGAGAGCCACTCCCATCTTATGGGAGGGGCTCTACGGCTTCCGGTTCGGCGTCAGCACGACCTGGCTCGCATAGGCGAAGCCGCCGCCGAAGCCGAACAGCAGGGTCGGCGCGTTCGCCGGAATCCGGCCCTCGTGCCACCACTTCGACAGGCCGAGCGGAATCGACGCAGCCGACGTGTTCCCCGACACCTGCACGTCGGTGACGACCGTGCGGTCGGTCAGGCCGAGCTGCTCAGCGAGCGGCTCGATGATGCGCAGGTTGGCCTGGTGCGGCACGAACACCTGGATGTCGTCCATGCTGAGCCCCGCCTCTTCGACCGCGGCACGGGTGATGCCGGATGCCTTCGACATCGCCCAGCGCAGGATCATGCGCCCGTCCTGCGAGAACTTGTTGCCGGTCTCGTCCTCGACGATGACCGCGCGCGACATGGTCGGCTCGGACCCCCACACCGTCGGACCGACACCGATCTCGGCCTCGGTCGCAGCGGCCTCGAGCACGAAGGCACCGGCCCCGTCTGCGGTCAGCACGCACGTCGTGCGATCGGTCCAGTCGGTGATCGCCGAGAGCTTCTCGGACCCGATCACGACGGCCCTCTCGACCTGGCCCGCGCGGATCGCGGCATCCGCCAGCGCGATGCCGTGCTCGAACCCCGAGCACGCCGTGTTCACGTCGATGATCACGGGCGAGGTCATCTCGAGCGCCGCGGCGACCCGGCCGGCGACGTTCGGGCTGTGGTCCATCACAGAGGTCGAGGCCACGACGATGAGCCCCACCTGATCGGGCTCGAGGCCGGCGTCGGCGATCGCGGCGCGGGCGGCGGCAGTCGCCATGTCGGCGACCGACTCGTCCTCGCGGGCGATGTGGCGCTCGATGATGCCGGTTCGGGTGCGGATCCACTCGTCGCTCGTGTCGACCATGGTGGCCAGCTCCGCGTTGGTGAGCACCCGCTCAGGCTGGTAGTGACCGAGTCCAGTGATGCGCGAGCCTGCGACGGCGCGCTGAGCCTTCAGCATGTATGCCATTTTCTCTGTAGACGGATGCCAGGGCGGGAATGTTCCCGGTTCCCGCGCGGCGATCTCAGCCGGCGGGCGGCGACGGCGGGGAGGTGACGATGATCGCGGTCGACGTGGGCGTCGGCGTCGGAGTCGACGTCGCGCCCGGGGTGTCCGTCGGCTGCGGCGTCGCGAAGCGCTCGCCCTGCGCCTGCTGGATGAAGGCGCGGAAGTCCGAGGCATCCGTGACGGACCCGGTGTAGTGCTGCCCGTCGACGAGGACGAGCGGCAGCTGGTCTGCGGTGACCTTCTTCACGTCGGAGTTGGGAAGCGGCCCGGTCGACGCGCGGTCGAGAGCAGCCTGGGCCCAGTTCTCGTAGGTGCGCTCGGTGATGCACGAGCGGATCGACGACATGTGGTCAGCACCCGCCTGCTTGGCGTAAGAGGCGATGCGGGCGTCGGTCAGCCCCGCGCTCGTCTGCCCCGGCTCGTGCTCGAACATCAGCCGGTTGAAGTCGAAGAAGCTGTCGGGCGAGTAGTTCGCCACGCACGCCGCCGCGTTGGACGCGCGGAGCGAGTACTGCGTGCCCTGCGCCGAGCGGTTCGCGTAGAACGGCAGCGGGTGGATCTCGAGCGTTGCCGCCCCGGACTTCACGAGCTTCGCGATCTGCTCGTTGTTGGTGCGCTCGAACTGCCCGCAGTACTGGCAGAGGTAGTCGACATAGGTCGAGATGTTGACCACCTGACCGGTGGTGTCCAGCGGCCGCGCCGTCGGCTTCGCGTCGACCGCGCGCGCCGGCGACCGCTCAGCCTTGAGGCCGGCGCCGATGAACACGCCGTCGCTCGCCATGTTCGCCGGGCCGCGATGCGGCGGGCGGATCGAGGTGACCAGCACGACGGTCACGATCGCGACCACTGCGACGATCGCGACGACTATGCCCGTGCGCACCAGGACCCGGTTGCGACGGTCCTTCCTGCGCTGCTTTCCGCGCAGTTCGCGTGCCTTCTGCCGCGCGATGCCACGCGCGTCGGTCGGCGTGCGATCTGCGCCCGGCGAGCCGTCTGTCATATGCCTCTTCCCACGGATGCGAGCGGAGCCGCTCGCGTCGAATGCCTGGTCGATGCTAGCCGAGCCATCCATGGCGTAGCATGAGAGCGCTGTCAGCGTCGTCAGGCGATTGGCGGCATAGACAACATCCATTCACTACGGATCGTCCGGCACGTACCTGCCGGTGAAGGAGACATAACGCCATGTCAACTGTCACGTACGACAACGCGTCCCGCATCTACCCGGGTTCGAACATCGCGGCTGTCGACGCTCTGAACCTCGACGTCGCAGACGGCGAGTTCCTGGTCCTGGTCGGCCCCTCGGGTTCCGGCAAGTCGACCGCCCTCCGCATGCTGGCCGGCCTGGAAGAGGTCAACAGCGGAAACATCTTCATCGGCGAGCGCAACGTCACCGACGTCCCGCCGAAGGACCGTGACATCGCCATGGTGTTCCAGAACTACGCGCTCTACCCGCACATGACCGTGGCCGAGAACATGGGCTTCGCGCTCCGCATCGCGGGCGTCGCGAAGGAGGAGCGCAACCAGCGCGTCCGCGAGGCAGCGAAGATGCTCGACCTCGAGCCCTACCTCGACCGCAAGCCGAAGGCGCTCTCTGGTGGCCAGCGTCAGCGCGTCGCCATGGGCCGCGCGATCGTCCGCAGCCCCCAGGTGTTCCTCATGGACGAGCCGCTGTCGAACCTCGACGCCAAGCTCCGCGTCCAGACCCGCACCCAGATCGCGTCGCTGACCCGCCGCCTCGGCGTCACGACGGTCTACGTCACCCACGACCAGACCGAGGCCCTGACCATGGGCGACCGCATCGCGGTCCTCAAGGACGGCGTGCTGCAGCAGGTCGGCACCCCGCGCGAGCTCTACGCAGACCCGAAGAACGTCTTCGTCGCCGGCTTCATCGGCAGCCCCGCGATGAACCTGTTCGCCGCCGACGTCACCGAGGGCGGCGTCAAGTTCGGCTCGGCCGTCGTGCCCGTCGACCGCGCCACGCTCGGCTCGGCCACGCAGGTCACCATCGGCGTGCGCCCCGAGGACGTCGTCGTGAGCCTCAGCGAGTCCAGCGGCCTGCGCGTCGAGGTCGACCTCGTCGAGGAGCTCGGCGCCGACGGCTACCTGTACGGCCACACCGAGGTCTCGGGCAAGCGCGTCGACATCGTCAGCCGCGTCGACGGCCGCGTTCACCCGAACGCCGGCGACGTCGTCTACATCACGCCGAAGACCGGCCACGTGCACATCTTCGACGTCGAGTCGGGCGAGCGTCTCGGCGGCGCCGTCACCGACTGAGCGCGAACGGATGCTTGGAGGCCGCGGTTCCCTTCAGGGGGCCGCGGCCTTCGGCATCCCCCGCCCTGATCCATCGACCTAGGGAATCTCGTGGCCTCCTCCATCGACATCACGGCCGCCACGGCCGAACCGGCGCTGCTCGACCTGCCGTGGAACACGCCGCTCGACGAGTGGCCGTCCGACTACATCGCGCAGCTGCCGAAGGGAATCAGCCGGCACCTTGTGCGCTTCGCGAACCTCGGCGGCTACGTGGTGGCCGTCAAAGAGACGACGGGTGAGATGGCGCGGCGCGAATACGAGCTGCTGCGCACCCTGCAGCGCCTCGACATCCCCTCTGTCGAGCCGGTCGCGACGATCACGGGCCGCGTCGACGAGCACGGTCAGGAGCTGCCGCCCGTGCTGGTCACCCGCCACCTCAAGTTCTCACTGCCGTACCGCGCCCTGTTCTCGCAGACGCTGCGCCCCGACACCGCCAAGCGCCTCGTCGACGCGCTCGCGGTGCTGCTCGTGCGCCTGCACATCACGGGCTTCTACTGGGGCGACGTGTCGCTCTCGAACACGCTGTTCCGCCGCGATGCGGGCGCCTTCGCCGCGTATCTGGTGGATGCCGAGACCGGCCAGCTGCACGAGCACGGCCTCTCGAACGGCCAGCGCGAGAACGACCTCGAGATCGCGCGGGTCAACATCGCCGGCGAGCTGATGGACATCGAGGCAGGCGGCCGCGCCGACGCCGAGCTCGACCCGGTCGACATCGCGAACGGCATCATCTCGACGTACCGCGAGCTGTGGAACCAGCTGACCGGCGCCGAGACCTTCGACGCGTCGGAGCGCTGGCGCATCAACCAGCGCGTAGAGCGCCTCAACGACCTCGGCTTCGACATCGGCGAGCTCACGATCAAGACGGAGGCCGCCGGCACGAAGGTTCTGATCCAGCCCAAGGTCGTCGACGCCGGCCACCACCAGCGCCGGCTGCTGCGCCTCACGGGACTTGACACAGGCGAGAACCAGGCGCGCCGCCTGCTCAACGACCTCGACTCCTATGCCGCGAGCTACGGCCGCCCCGGCGCCGACGAGGAGGCCGTGGCGCACGAGTGGCTGACCCGGGTCTTCGAACCGGTCGTCGCCGCGATCCCCGCCGAGCTGCGCGGCAAGCTCGAGCCCGCCGAGGTCTTCCACCAGCTGCTCGATCACCGCTGGTTCATCTCGCAGGAGCAGGGGCGCGACATCCCCCTCGCCGAAGCCCTCTCGAGCTACATCGACAATGTGCTGCGACATCGCCGCGACGAGGCGACGGTCTTCGCGCCGACGACCGAGGCGCTCACGCTCGGCCTGCCGACCGGCGTGATCTCGTTCGACCAGTAGCGGCGCGTCACGCCTTCTTCTGCGCGCGCACCTTCGCGATCTCGTAGAGGGCGACGGAGGCCGCCACCGACGCGTTCAGCGACTCGATGCCGCTGATCGGAATCGACACGATCGCGTCGCAGGTCTCGGTGACGATGCGCGAGAGGCCCTTGCCCTCTGAGCCCGCGACGACGACGACGGGCTGATCTGCGAGGTCGAGGTCGTAGAGCTCGGTATCGCCGCCAGCCGCGAGGCCGATGACGAAGACGCCCGCTTTCTTGAACTCCTTGAGCGTGCTCGTGAGGTTCGGCGCCATCGCGACCGGCGTGCGCGCGAGCGCGCCGGCCGACGTCTTCCACGCCGCCGAGTTCACGCCGGCAGAGCGCCGCTGCGGCACGATGACGCCCTGGCCGCCGAACGCCGCGGTCGAGCGGATGACCGCTCCGAGGTTCCGCGGGTCGGTGACCCCGTCGAGCGCGACGAACAGCGGCTTCTGGCCCTTGCGGATCGTCAGGTCGAGCAGCTCAGCCGGGTGCGCGTACTCGTACGGCGGCACCTTGAGCGCGAGCCCCTGGTGCACCGCGTCGCGACCGGCCATGCGGTCGAGCTCGGGGCGCATCACCTCGAGCACGGGAATGCCGCGGTGCGCGGCGGTCGCCAGCGCCTCCTTCATGCGGTCGTCCATCTCGGCGCGGGCCGCGATGTAGAGCGTGGTGGCCGGGATGCCCGCCCGCAGCGCCTCGACGACGGAGTTGCGCCCCGTGACCAGCTCGGTGTCATCGCTCTTCGCACGGCGCTGCGCGGCGCCGCCGCCGGTGTTCGAGCGGGTGCCCTGCGCGCCCTGCCGCTTCTGGGCGGCGCGCTCTGCCAGCATCTTCTTTCGGTAGGCGGGGTGGTACTCGCGGTCCTCGGCCTTCGGCGTCGGCCCCTTGCCTTCGAGCGACTTGCGGCCACGGCCGCCGGAGCCGACGCCCGTCGAGCCCTTTTTCACCTTGCGGACTGCGCCCGCGCGAGGCTTACCAGCCATTCCGTCCCACCTTCACCTTGCGGACTGCGCCCGCGCGAGGCTTACCCGCCATGTCAGTCTCCTTCGATCGACCAGTGTGCACCGGTCTGGGTGTCTTCGATCGTGATGCCGGCGGCGACGAGCTCGTCGCGGATCCGGTCGGCGACCGTGAAGTCCTTCGCTGCCCGCGCCGTCTGGCGGTCGTCGAGCAGACGCGTCACGAGCGCGTCGAGCGCCGCCCGTGCCGCCGTGTCGCGCGTCGTGTTCCACTCGGGCGCCAGCGGGTCGATACCCAGCACGCGCGTCATCGCCACGACCTTTCCGCGCGCGGATGCCGCGGTCTGCAGGTCCTCGGAATCGAGGGCCGTGTTCCCCTCGCGCACGGTGTCGTGCAGCACGGCGAGAGCCTGCGGAACCGAGAGGTCGTCGTCCATCGCGGCCGCGAACTCGTCGGGGATCACCGGCAGCTCGGCCGAGGTGAACCGCGTGCCCTCGAGGCGGCGCGCACTGCGCGAGAGGAATCCCTCGATCCGCTCCATGGCCGCGGCGGCTTCGGCGAGCGAGCGGTCGGTGTAGTCGATGATCGAGCGGTAGTGCGCCTGCCCCAGGGCGTAGCGCACGACGATCGGGGGCGCCGATGCCAGCAGCTCGGCCGCGTAGAGCGAGTTGCCGAGCGACTTCGACATCTTCTGCCCATTGATGTGCACGAGGCCGTTGTGCACCCAGTAGCGCGCGAAGCCGTCGCCCGCGGCCGCCGACTGGGCGAGCTCGTTCTCGTGGTGCGGGAAGCGCAGGTCGAGGCCGCCGCCATGGATGTCGAACTCGGGGCCGAGGTAGCGCGACGACATCGCGGAGCACTCGATGTGCCACCCCGGCCGCCCCGGGCCCCACGGGCTGCTCCAGGTCGCCGAGGCGGGCTCGCTGTCCTTGCGCCCCTTCCAGAGCGCGAAGTCGCGCGGGTCGCGCTTGCCGCGCGGGTCCGCGTCGGCGGCATCCTGCATGTCGTCGACGGACTGGTGGCTGAGCGCCCCATAGTCGGCCCAGCTGCGCACGTCGAAGTACACGTCGCCCGAGCCGTCGCCGGCGGCATACGCGTGCCCGCTGTCGATCAGTCGCTGGATGAGCTCGTGCATCTGCGGCACATTCGCGGTCGCGCGCGGCTCGTACGTCGGCGGCAGCACGCCGATCGCGCGGTACGCGGCCGTGAACTCGAGCTCGACGCGGTAGGCGAGCGCCCACCAGTGCTCGGACTCCGACGCGTTCGCGAGCACCTTGTCGTCGATGTCTGTCACGTTGCGCACGAGCGTCACGTCGAAGCCGCGATAGCTCAGCCAGCGACGCAGGATGTCGTAGACGAGCGCGCTGCGCACGTGCCCGATGTGCGGCGACGACTGCACCGTCGGGCCGCAGACATAGAGGCCGACCTTCCCCTCGACCAGCGGCTCGAAGTCGCGCAGGGCCTGGGCCCGGGTGTCGTAGAGGCGAATGGTCACGCTCAAAGCTTACGGAAAGCGAGCTGGGCGTTACCGCGCGATGAGCGCGGTCGCGATCGCGGCGACGCCCTCGCCGCGGCCCGTGAAGCCGAGACCGTCGGTGGTGGTCGCCGTGATGGCCACCGGAGCGCCGAGCAGACCGGAAACACGGGCCTCGGCCTCTGCCTTGCGCCGGGCGAAGCGGGGCCGGTTGCCGATGAGCTGCACGGAGACGTTCTCGATGCGCCAGCCGGCGTGCTCGACGAGCCTGCGCGCCTCGGCGAGGAACACCTCGCCGTGGGCGCCCGCGAAGCGCGGGTCGCTCGTGCCGAACACCGTGCCGATGTCGCCCACCCCGGCCGCCGACAGCAGCGCGTCGACGATCGCGTGCGCCACCGGGTCGCCGTCGCTGTGCCCCGCGAGGCCGCGCTCGCCTGGCCACTCGAGGCATGCGAGCCAGAGCGGGGCATCCGCCTGCGCGAAGGCGTGCGTGTCGGTGCCGACGCCGATGCGAGTGGCGGAGGCCGGCCGCAGCAGCTCCTCTGCGCGGCGCAGATCCCACGGGGTCGTGACCTTGAAGGCGAGCGGGTCGCCCTCGACGACGGCGACCGGGTGCCCGGCATCCGCCATCAGCTGGGCATCGTCGGTCACGTCCCGCGCGGCCGACGCGTAGGCCGCGATCAGCTCGGCCGCGGGGAAGCCCTGCGGCGTCTGCACCGCCGACAGCTCGGAGCGATCGACCGTCTCGATGATCGCGCCGCCGTCGGCCGTGCGCTTGATGGTGTCGCTCACCGGCAGCCCGGGGATCGCCCCGGCACCGCTTGCCGCCACGGCGTCGACCACCCGGTCGAACAGTGCGGACGGCGTGAGCGCACGGGCCGCGTCGTGGACCAGGACGATGTCGGCATCGCCGACGAGCGCGAGGCCGGCCGCGACGGATGCCTGCCGCGTCGCGCCGCCCGCGACGACCTTCCCGCGCCCGATCACCCGGCTGAGCATGCCGCGGGCGTCATCGACCAGCTCGGCCGGGGCGACGACGATCACGTGGGGGTCGTCGCGCATGCCGGCGACGGAATGCAGCGCGTGCTCGAGGATCGTGCTGCCGGCGAGCGGAACGAACGCCTTGGGGGCTCCGGCCGCGAGGCGGGTGCCGCTCCCCGCGGCGACGACGATGACGGCGACCTTCACGACTCCCAGTGTGCCGCACACAGCGAAGCGCCCCGCCTGTCTGCTGAACAGTCGGGGCGCTTCGGCGCGTCGAACGACGCAGAGAAGATCGGGCTCAGGAAGCCAGGACCTCGTCGAGCACGGTGGATGCCTGCTCCTCGTCGGTCTTCTCGGCGAGGGCCAGCTCAGAGATGAGGATCTGACGCGCCTTTGCCAGCATCCGCTTCTCACCGGCCGACAGGCCGCGGTCCTGATCGCGCCGCCACAGGTCGCGAACGACCTCGGAGACCTTGATCACATCGCCGGAGGCGAGCTTCTCGAGGTTCGCCTTGTAGCGGCGGCTCCAGTTGGTGGGCTCTTCCGTGAAGGGCGCGCGCAGAACCTCGAACACCTTGTCGAGACCCTCTTTGCCGATCACGTCACGAACGCCGACGAGGTCGACGTTCTCAGCGGGAACCTCGATGGTCAGGTCGCCCTGGGTGACGTTCAGCTTGAGGTAGATCTTCTCTTCGCCTTTGATGATCCGTTTCTTGACCTCGGTGATCGTTGCTGCACCGTGGTGGGGGTAAACGACGGTCTCGCCAACCTCGAAAAGCATAGATAGTAGTCCCTTCAGCGCCTTCCAGATTATCACAGCGCGACACGCCGAAGCTGGGCGCGGCCGCCCCCGTCGCCCGCGCCGTGACTGGTCGTCCGGGCCGCCTCGGCGCCCGGATCCGCCCCTGGGCATACGCTAAACTCGAACAGCATCCGAGGGCGCACCAGGCCGCAAACCGGCCCGCCCGATGCGCCCACACACGGAGGTTCTTGGTGAAGGTGCGTTTCGCAGCATCCGTCGTCCTCGCCGCCGGCGTCGTCATCGGAACGGCCGGCTGCAACCTGCTCGCCCCGCAGGAGACGACCCGCATCACGCAGAGCACCTCCTTCGGTGTCGAGGGCACGGTCGGCGACGTGCACATCCGCAACGCGTACCTCGTCGCCCAGGGCCAGCAGGTCGCGCTGATCGCCACCTTCGTCAACAAGGGCGACTCTGGGCAGACCATGACGATCCAGCCGAAGGCCAACGCCGACGACACGAAGAGCCTCCACGTCAGCCAGGACGAGCTGACCATCCTCGGCCCCGAGCAGACGCTGCAGTGGAACGACCTGACCGTCTCGAAGGGCTCGCTCGTGCCGGTGTTCTTCACCTACGGCGACAAGACGGGCGTGACGCTCAACCTGCCGGTGCTGACGGGCGACTTCAAGGTCAACTCGACGCTGACGCCGACCCCGGTTCCGACGGAAACCTCGACGCCCGCCGGCACCTCGGTTCCGACCGACACGGCGACGCCGAACCCGACGACCACCGCCGGCTGATCGCGGCACGATTCATGGCGAGGGGCGGATGCTGCGGCATCCGCCCCTCGTCATGTCCGCGCCCGCGCTATTCGCTCTCGAAGCGGTAGCCGAGCCCGCGCACGGTGACGAGCATGCGCGGCTCGGACGGGTTCGGCTCGATGCGGCTGCGGATGCGCTTGATATGCACGTCGAGCGTCTTCGTGTCGCCGAAGTAGTCGCTTCCCCAGACGCGGTCGATGAGCTGGCCACGCGTGAGCACCCGGCCCGCGTTGCGCAGCAGCAGCTCGAGCAGCTCGAACTCTTTGAGCGGCATCGGAGTGTCGACGCCCTTCACGGCGACCGTGTGCCGATCGACGTCCATGCGCACATCGCCGACCTCGAGCACGGCGTCGTCGACGAGCTCGGGCTCGACGCGGCGCCGCAGCACGGCGCGGATGCGGGCGAGCAGCTCGCGGCTCGAATACGGCTTGGTGACGTAGTCGTCGGCGCCGAGCTCGAGCCCGACGACGATATCGACTTCGGAGTCCTTCGCGGTGAGCATGATGATCGGCACGTTGGAGTGGGCGCGCACCTCACGGCAGACCTCGGTTCCGGGCATCCCCGGAAGCATCAGGTCGAGCAGGATGAGGTCGGCTCCGTCGCGCTCGAACGCGCTGAGCGCATCCGGGCCGGTCTCGGCGATGTCGACCTCGTAGCCCTCGCGGCGCAGCAGGAAGGCGAGCGGGGCCGAGAGCGACGGCTCGTCCTCGACGAGCAGCAGGCGGGTCACTGGTTCTGTTCTCCTTGAGGTGAGGCGGCCGAGCTGGCCGTCGCCCGCAGCGCGGACCCCGGCTCGTCGGCCTCGGGGAGGCGGATCGTGAAAGTCGAGCCCATACCGGGCTGCGACCACACGCGCACATCTCCCCCGTGATTCTGCACAGCGTGCTTGACGATGGAAAGGCCGAGCCCGGTGCCGCCCGTCGTGCGGCTGCGCGCCTGGTCGACGCGGAAGAAGCGCTCGAAGATGCGCTCCTGGTCGGCCTCGGGGATTCCCTCGCCCTGGTCGGTGACCGCGATCTCGACGACGCCGTCGGCCGCGCGGGCGCCGACGCCGACGCGCGAGCCGTCCGGCGAGTAGCGGATGGCGTTGGAGATGAGGTTGTCGACGGCGGTGACGAGCAGCTTCGCGTCGCCGTAGACGCTCGCGCCGGTGGGCGCCCCGACCACCAGCTCGATCGCGTGGGCGTCGGCGCCGACCCGGTTCTGGTCGACCGCGGCGGCGATGATGTGGTCGATCTCGACCCGCTCGGCGTTCGCGACCGCGTCTACCGCCTGCAGCCGGGAGAGCTCGATGATGTCTTGGGTGAGGCGGGCGATGCGCAAGGACTCGGCGTTCAGACGGTCTGCGAACATGCGCACCTGCTCGGGGTCGTCGGCCGCGGTGTGCAGCGCTTCGGACAGCAGGCCGATCGCCCCGATGGGCGTCTTGAGCTCATGGCTGATGTTGGCCACGAAGTCGCGGCGCACCGCCTCGAGCCGGTAGCCCTCTGTGCGATCCTCGACGAGCAGCAGGACGAACCGGCTGCCGAGCAGCGACGCGCGCACATGCACCCGGATGCTCGCGTCTTTGAAGCGCCCGCGCTGCAGATCGACCTCCTCGTCGATGAGCGTGCCCGTGCGGCGCACGCGCTCCGCGAAGTCGATGAGCTCGGGGTAGGTCAGGCGTGCGTTGGAGACGAGCGCAAGGGCGAAGGCCTTCGCGGTCGCCTTGACGACGTTGAGGGATGCGTCGACGACGATGCCCGCCGAATCCATCGCGTCGAGGATCTGGTCGACGCCGTCTGGGACGGTATTGCTACTCACTTGGACGGCCTGTCGGCTGCGGCTGATGGACAAGAACAGAATGACGACGAACCCGCCGCCGATGACGATTCCCGAGAGCAGCGCCACCAGCACCAACCAGCTGGAGTAGTGCATGGAGCCAAGCGTATATAGGCCGCACGCGCCCGGATCGCCGCGGCGGCCGTCTGGCCGGGGTGGGCGGCGGGTACTTTAGAGATTGTTCAGGAACCAGGAACCGCTCGTTCACCAGTCCCCGTGAAGATGGCAACGTTGCGGCCGCCCCGGCGGCGACCGTCATGTGCTCACGAAGATCACAAGGAAGCACGAACCCGATGCGCGCAGTCTTTCAGCAGGAACTCGCCGATGTGCAGGATCGCCTCGTCGAGATCGCGGAACTCGTCCTCGACTCGATCCGCGATGCCACCACGGCGTTCAACGCCGCCGACGTGGCGCTCGCCGACAAGGTGATCGCGGCCGACCCCAACATCGACGAGCTCGCGGTCGAGCTCGACGAGCTGGCGATCGAGATCCTCTACCGGCAGAGCCCCGTCGCGCGCGATCTGCGCATCGTCGTGAGCGCGCTGCGCATGAGCGCCTCACTCGAGCGCATGGGCGACCTCGCCCGGCACATCGCGCAGCTCGCGCGCCGCCGCTTCCCCGAGCACGTCGCTCCCGACTCGCTGCGCGACACCTTCACGCAGATGACCGCCCACGACATCCACATCGCCGAGCTGCTCGCCCAGCTGCTGCGCACCCAGGACGTCGAGCTGGCCGAGCAGCTCATCCAGGGCGACGACGCGGTCGACGCGCTTCACGCCGGTGTCTTCGCGACCGTGCTCAGCCCCGAGTGGAAGGGCGAGGCCGAGCAGACCGTCGATGTGACCCTCGCGTCCCGCTTCCTCGAGCGCTTCGGCGACCACGCGGCGTCGATCGCGAAGAAGGTGCAGTACCTGGCGACCGGCGACTGGGTGCCTGAGGAAGCCTGAGCAGACGCGGCAGACGTACGAAGAAGGGGCCCCGAGCGGGGCCCCTTCTTCGTACGCTCGCCTGCTACTTCTTGCCCTGGGCTGCGACGGCCGCGGCGCCGGCGGCGGCGGCCTCGGGGTCGAGGTACTCGCCCGGGCCGAGCGGCATGAAGTCGGCGCCGAGCTTGTAGACGAGCGGGATGCCCGTGGGGATGTTGAGCGCCGCGATGTCTGCGTCGCTGATGCCGTCGAGGTGCTTCACGAGCGCCCGCAGGGAGTTGCCGTGCGCGGTGACGAGCACGGTCTTCCCCTCGGCGAGCGAGGCCGTGATGTCGCTGTGCCAGTACGGCAGGAAGCGGTCGATGACGTTCGAGAGGGCCTCGGTGCGCGGGATCTCGCCGTCGATGCCCGCGTAGCGGGGGTCGCCGACCTGCGAGTACTGGTCGTCGTCGGCGAGCGGGGGCGGCGGCACGTCGAAGCTGCGGCGCCAGATCATGAACTGCTCCTCGCCGAACGCCTCGAGCGTCTGCGCCTTGTCCTTGCCCTGCAGGGCGCCGTAGTGGCGCTCGTTGAGACGCCAGCTGCGCTTCACGGGGATCCAGAGCAGATCGGCCACGTCGAGTGCGTGATTCGCGGTCTGGATCGCGCGGGACAGGAGCGAGGTGTAGAGGATGTCGGGGGCGAGCCCGGCCTGCTTGAGCAGCTCGCCGGCGTGCCGCGCCTCGGCGACTCCCTGCTCGGTGAGCCGCACGTCGACCCAGCCGGTGAACTGGTTCGTGGCGTTCCATTCGCTCTGGCCGTGGCGCAGGAGGATGAGGGTGTAGGGGGCGTCGCTCATGCCCCCAGCCTATCGGCGGCGCCCCGCCGGGAATACTGGTCACATGCCCCGTTCGATCCCCGTCTCCAAGCCGGTCGGGTCGGTGACGAGGGGCACGACGAACACCAATCGCCTGCGCCGCGTCGACCGCTGGATCGCACACCGGCCGGAATTCGCGAAAGCCGCGGCTCCGCTGGTCGTCGACCTCGGCTTCGGCGCCAGCGGGGTGACGGCCTTCGAGCTGTGGACGAGGCTCGCGACCGTGCGGGCGGACGCGCGGCTGATCGGACTTGAGATCGACCCCGGCCGGGTGGCTGTCGCGAGGCAGCAGCTCGCCGCGGTGCACGCGGGTCGCACCCCCTTCGACCCGGCGATGCGGGTCGAGTTCGCGCGCGGCGGCTTCGAGGTGCCGCTCCCGGGTGGCGAGCAGGCCACGGTCATCCGCGCCTTCAACGTGCTGCGCCAGTACGGCGAGGGCGACGTCGCGGACGCGTGGGCGCGCATGCGCGCACGGCTCGCCCCGGGCGGCCTGCTCGTCGAGGGCACCTGCGATGAGCTCGGGCGCGTGTGCTCGTGGGTCGACCTCTCCCCCGACGGACCCGAGCGCTTCACGGTCTCGCTGCGCCTTTCCGGCCTCGAATCGCCCGTGATCGTCGCCGAGCGGCTGCCGAAGGCGCTGATCCACCGCAACGTCCCCGGCGAGCGGGTGCACGAGTGGCTCTCGGCCCTCGAGGACGCGTGGCGCAAGACATCCGTTCTCGCGCCCTACGGCGAGCGGCAGCGCTGGATCGCGACCGTCCGCGCCGTGCGAGAGGCGGGCTGGCCGGTCATCGGCGGCGTCGCCCGCTGGCGGCTCGGCGAGGTGACCGTGCCCTGGGAATCGGTCGCGCCCCGCTAGACCGCAGGCAGCAGGCGCTGCGCCTCGGCCTGCGGCATGCCGGTCGCGCAGAGCAGGTCGACGAGCAGGGGATGCAGGGCGAGCACGAGCCCCTTGTCGCGCGCCGTGCCGCTCGGCATCACGTCCTCGGGGTCGAGCCGGCGCACGACCGCGACGAACGCGGCCCGCGCGGCCGGCAGGTGCTCGATCGCGGCGAAGCTCTCGCACAGCAGCTCGGTGCCGGTCTCGAGCTGGCCGACGGCGTCCGCGATCGCGGGTCGAGGCTCGCCGTCCCGCAGCAGGTAGTCCGCCCGCCGGGCGACGACGCGCAGGTTGCGCCAGGCGAGGTCCATCGAGCGCTGCAGCGACTGCTGCGACTGCAGCTCGGGCAGGTAGCGCCGCAGGAACGGCGAGATGCGGGCGACCGAGAGCGCCGACTCGAGGCTCTCGGCCCAGGCATCCGTCGGCCCC